>NZ_JBYSZY010000053.1:0-43807 GCF_058787635.1 Variovorax sp. FW305-3-2-15-B-LB1
TCTTTGCTTACTTTCTTTTGGCGAAGCAAAAGAAAGTGAGTCCGCCGCCGGGCGGAACTCCCGGCCCCGGGAAGCAACCCCTCAGAGGGTGTGACTCCGATCCCCCTCAGCGAACCCGACAGCGTCCCAAGGTTCACCGACAGCAAACCCCACCACCTTGAACAACTCCCCCATCTCATGCTCATGAATCAACCGAGCCGCCATCCCCCGCTGCGCCACAGTCCCTCGCTCCATCAACCCCAACATCCCGCAGTTCAAAAGAAACCGCGCCTGGCTCGTGTAGCCGAGCACAGAAAGCCCCGCCTCCTGCCCCGCCACAGCAATCCCCGTGAAGTCCACATGCGCCGTGATGTCCTTGTACCCCACCTCCGACAGAGGATCGCCATCCGCCTGATGCCCCCGATGGCACATCACCGTCCCCATGTGCCGCTGCGGGTGGTAGTACTCGCCCTCGGGAAACCCGTAGTCGATGAGAAAAGCCGCCCCCTTCCCGAGCCGATCCGCCAGCGTCGCAATGAACGCCTGCGCCTGCGGATGCACCTCCGTGAGGTAGTCGTGCACTCCAGGCACCTCGACCGGCGGCCGCAACTCGGTAGCCCGGTCCGCCCACGTCCACCCATCCCCCGCCAAATTCCGCACCACCCCCCGCTCGAACCAGGCCCCCTTCACCCGCGCCAGCAACTGCACCGGCATCGCGTCGAGCACCTCATTACCGACCACCACGCCCGCCATGGACTCAGGCAGCTCCCCGAGCCACTCGACCCGCCCCGCATACCCCGCCAGCGCCTGCTGCTGCCGCTCGCGCAAGGTGCCCGACAGATCGACGATGCGGTAGCGCACGTCGCTACGCCCCATCTCGCCCAGCGCATGCAGCAGCTGCACCGCCAGCGCCCCCGAGCCCGCGCCGAACTCCCACACCGTGTCGGTGCCGGTCTTCTCCAGCGCCTCGAGCACCTGCACCGCGAGCGTGTGGCCGAACATCGGCGTCAGCTCGGGCGCGGTCACGAAGTCGCTGCCGGACGAGGGCATGTGGCCGAACTTGGCCGAGGTGTTGGCGTAATAGCCGAGCCCCGGCGCATACAGGGCCAGGGCCATGAAGCGGTCGAAGCCGATCCATCCGCCCGCGCGCTCGACGGAGCGGGCAATCAGATGGTCGAGGGCGATGGGTAAACTGTTTGTCGTTGGCGTCGTCACGGCGCCATTGTCCTCTTCCTGTCTTCTGTCCTCCTCCTCCGAATGAGCGCCATCCCACCCTCCTCCCCCGATCGCCGCCGCACCGTCCTCGTCACGGGCGCGGGCCGCCGGCTGGGTCGCGAGATCGCGCTGGCGCTCGCCGCGGGCGGCTGGCAGGTGGCGGTGCACTACCGCAGCTCGCGCGCCGAGGCCGAGCAGACCGTGGCCGACTGCGCCGCGCGCTCGGGCGACTCGGCGCTGTTCGAGGCCGACCTGGCCGACGAGCAGGCCACGCGCGCCCTGCTGCCGCGCGTGGCGGCACGCTTTCGTGCCGTGGATGCCGTGGTGCACAGCGCCGCCCTCTTCGAACACGACGACGCCGCCAGCTTCAGCTACGCGCTCATGGAGCGCCACGCGCGCAGCAACACCGGCGCGGCCATCCTGCTGGCGCAAGCGCTGCACGACCACCTGGCCCGGCGCGACGCGCACGGCGGCGCCGTGGTGCACCTGCTCGACCAGAAGCTGTGGAACCCGAACCCCGACTTCCTGAGCTACACGCTCTCCAAGGCCGCGCTCGAAGCCGCCACCCCCATGCTCGCGCTGGCGCTGGCGCCGCGCGTGCGCGTGGTGGGCGTGGCGCCCGGCCTCACGCTGGCGAGCCACATGCTCGATGACGACAAGTTCGCGCAGCTGCACAAGCTGTCGCCGCTGGGCCGCTCGTCCACATCGGAAGACGTGGCCGCCACCGTGAAGTTCGCGCTGGAAAACAGCTCGATCACCGGCACCACGCTGCTCGTCGACGGCGGCCAGCACCTCATGAAATTCGAGCGCGACTTCTCGCTCATGTGACGAGCACCACCACCATGTCCACGAACACACCGCACGGCCACCAGACACTCACCCTCCAGGGCCTGCGCTTCGACGCCAACCTGGGCATCCTCGAGCAGGAAAAGACCGCGCCGCAGCCGATCCTGGTGGACGCCGAGCTCAACCTCGGCCCGCAGCCGCTGCTGCCGCAGGACGACGACATCTTCCACGTGCTGGACTACCGCAAGGTGCGCCGCATCATCATCGACGAGTGCACCGCCGAGCACGTCAACCTGCTCGAAAGCCTGATCGGCAAGCTCGCGCAGCGCCTGCTGCAACTGCCCGGCGTGCGGGGCGTGCGCGTGAAGATCGCCAAGCTCGAAATCTTCGACGACTGCGAAGTCGCCATCCGCATCGAAGCCGGGGAATGGTGATCCAAGGCAAAATCGGGGGTCTTTCCCCTGATTTGCCCGAAGTAGCCCCCCAATGAACGCCGTCTGGATCGACGATACGCCCGAAGCCGGTGCGCCCTCCAACTCGCTGAAGATCGAACGCGAGACGCACAAGCTCGAGAAGCGCCTGTGCCGCCAGGTCGGCCAGGCCATCGTCGACTACAACATGATCGAAGAGGGCGACAAGGTCATGGTGTGCGTCTCGGGCGGCAAGGACAGCTACGCGCTGCTCGACATCCTGCTCAAGATGAAGGCGCGCGCGCCCATCCACTTCGACATCGTCGCGGTCAACCTCGACCAGAAGCAGCCCGGCTTCCCCGAAGAGGTGCTGCCCAAGTACCTGAGCGAGCTCGGCGTGGCCTTCCACATCGAGAACCAGGACACCTACAGCATCGTCAAGCGCGTGATCCCCGAGGGCAAGACCACCTGCGGCCTGTGCAGCCGGCTGCGCCGCGGCATCCTGTACCGCGTGGCCGACGAGCTGGGCGCCACCAAGGTCGCGCTGGGCCACCACCGCGACGACATGCTGCAGACCTTCTTCCTCAACATGTTCTTCGGCGGCAAGCTCAAGAGCATGCCGCCCAAGCTGGTGAGCGACGACGGCAAGCACATCGTGATCCGTCCGCTGGCCTACGTGGCCGAGAAAGACACGGTGCGCTGGGCGCAGCACCGCGAGTTCCCGATCATTCCCTGCACGCTGTGCGGCAGCCAGGAAAACCTGCAGCGCAAGCAGGTCGGCGAGATGCTGCGCGAGTGGGACAAGAAGTACCCCGGCCGCGTGGAAAACATGTTCACCGCGCTGCAGAACGTCGTGCCTTCGCACCTGCTGGACGGAACGCTGCACGACTTCCAGGGTCTGAAAGCGACGGGCGTGGCCGACGAGAACGGCGACAAGGCCTTCGACACGCCCGCTTTCGACCTGCTCTCCCAGGCACCCTCGGCCCTGCGCATCGTCCAGGGCTGACTCGGGCAACCCAGGGGACTTTGAGGGCCGCAGGCCCGGAGACCCTTATGTATCGTGCGTTTTCAGCTCTATTTTTGGTAGCAACCCTGAGCGGTTGCGCCACCTCCTGGGTGGTCGACAGCAACGTCAAGAGCTTTGCCACGCCGGGCACGACCGTGCCGCCCGGTGCCACCTACCGCTTCGAGCGCCTGCCTTCGCAGCAGGCCGACACGGCGCGCCAGGAAGGCCTGGAGGCCATGGCCGCGGCCGCGCTCGACAAGGTCGGCCTGCGCCGCGACGACACAAGGCCGCAGTACACGGCGCAGATCGGCGCGCGCGTCACAGCGGCGCTGTCGCCCTGGGCCGATCCGTGGCTGTACGGGCCCGGCCCCTGGGGCTACGGTTATGGCGGCTACTACGGCCATCGCTGGTATGGCAGCGGCTGGTACGGCGGCCCGATGTTCACGCCGCCGGCCAACCCCTGGTACCAGCGCGAGGTGAGCCTCGTGCTGCGCGAGGCGGGCGGCAGCCACCGCGTGGTGTACGAGACCCGCGCGCGCAACGACGGCCCCTACAGCGCGAGCGCGGCGATCCTGCCGGTGATGTTCGAGGCCGCGCTGCAGGGCTTTCCGAACCCGCCGCCGGGCGAGCGCCGCGTGAACATCGAGCTCACGCCGGCCGCCAAGAAATGACGCACTTCTAGAATTCGGACGGATGGAAGCCAATCTCACCCGCCTGATCGCCGTGCGCCACGGCGAGACCGCCTGGAACGTCGACACCCGCATCCAGGGCCACCTCGACATCGGCCTCAATGCCACCGGCCTCTGGCAGGCGCAGCGCGCCGGACAGGCGCTGGCCGACGAGCCGATCGCGGCGGTCTACGCCAGCGACCTCTCGCGCGCCTGGCAGACCGCCCAGGCCATCGCCGAGCCCCACGGCCTCCAGGTGCAACCCGACCTGGGCCTGCGCGAGCGCGCCTTCGGCCGCTTCGAGGGCATGAGCTTCGCCGAGATCGAGGCCACGCTGCCCGAGGACGCGCGCCGCTGGCGCGAGCGCGACCCCGAGTTCGAGCCCGAAGGCGGCGGCGAGAGCCTGCTGACCTTTCGCGACCGCGTGACCGGCACCGCCTCGGCCATCGCCGCGCGCCACCCGGGCCAGCTCGTGGTGCTGGTGGCCCACGGCGGCGTGATGGACGTGCTCTACCGCGCCGCCACGCGCCAGGAGCTGCAGGCGCCGCGCACCTGGCAGCTCGGCAACGCGGCGATCAACCGCATGCTGTGGACGCCCGAGGGCTTCAGCCTCGTCGGCTGGAGCGACATCGCCCACCTGGCGACGGACGCGCCGCTGGACGAGACCACGACCTAGTGGGGTGAGCCGCTTGCCTTTCTTCGCCCCGGGCAAGACGCTCCCATGAAAAGAACGAATTCCACGCCCTCGGCGTACGCCAGCTGGGACGCCTCCCAGTCGCTGTCCGCGCCGTGGATCGACGCCACGCACCTGGGAAGCTTCGTCACCCTGGAGGCCGGCGACACCATTGCGCGCGAAGGCGAACGGCACGATTACTTCTATCTCTTGCGATCGGGCTTCGTGCATTCCACGATCCACCGAAGCAACGGCTCGGAGTTCCTGCTCGAGATCTTCGGGCCGGGTGCGATCTTCGGCGAAGGCCCGGCGTTTGCCGACAGCCCCCGGCCGACGACGACCCGGGCGGTCGCACCGGCCGTTCTCAGCCGCTATCGACCGGCGGATGTCGCGCAGCAGTTTTCGGCGCTGCCCGAGCTCGCGACCTCGTTGATCCAGCTGCTCGGCTTCAAGAACCACATGATCGTCGCCAAGCTCGCCGGGGTGGCCTCGGCGGCGCCCAAGGAGCGGGTCATCGACTTGCTGCTGCGGGTGGCACGCCCGCCATCGGCGCAGGCACCGAAACAACTCACCGTCGATCTGACGCACGAGCAGATCGGCGCCATGACGGCCTTGAGCCGCGTCACCGTCACGCGCACGCTGAATGCGCTGGCAAGAGAAGGGCTCATTGAAACGCGGGCCCGGCAGGTCAGCATCCCGAATGCGCCGGCCCTGCATCGTTTCCGCGACGCGACACCGTAAGGAAAAAGCCCGCTTCCTGTATCGCTGGATACCGTCGACACCCTCACCCCCTCGCGATCATTCATCCCGTCACACACATGGGAAGAGCAACGGCGGAGGGAATGGAGAGAGCCGTTGAGGAGAGAGGCCGGAGCGCCTTCAATGGGCGATGGTCCGGGTGTGGCGTCACGCGGGACTGCACAAGTCCTTCCTGGCCGGGTGGCTCACGCTCATGGCCATCCGGCATCTTTTGAATCGCCGTCAAGCGTGCGAGGCCGCGTGCCCCGCCGCAGCCTCGGCCTTCGCCTCGCCCGGCAGCTCCACCATCGGCCCGCTGCCGCTGTAGCGGTCGAGCGCCAGGTAGATCGCGGGCGTGATGTACAGCGTGATCACCTGCGAGAAGATCAGCCCGCCCACCACCGCCACGCCCAGCGGCTGGCGCAGCTCGGCGCCGGCGCCCAGGCCCAGCGCGAGCGGCAGCGCGCCCATCAGCGCGGCCAGCGTGGTCATGAGAATCGGGCGGAAGCGCAGCCGGCAGGCTTCGCGGATCGCGTCGACCGGCTTCATGCCCTCGGTGCGCTGCGCGTCGAGCGCGAAGTCGATCATCATGATCGCGTTCTTCTTCACGATGCCGATCAGCAGCAGGATGCCGATGGTCGCGATCAGCGTGAGGTCGAAGCCGAAGAGCTTCAGCGAAATGAGCGCCCCCACCGCCGCCGAGGGCAGGCCCGCCAGGATGGTGAGGGGGTGAATGTAGCTCTCGTACAGCACGCCCAGCAGCACATAGATGACCAGCACCGCAAGCACCAGCAGCACGGCCTGGCTGCCCTGCGAACTCTGGAACACCGCCGCGTCGCCGCCGTAGGTCGTGATGATCGACTGCGGCATCTTCAGCTCGTCCTTGAAGCGGTCGATCTTCGCGGTCGCGTTGCCCAGCGGCACGTCGGGGCCGAGGTTGAACGACACCGTCACCGCCTGCAGCTGGCCCTGGTGGTTGACCGAGGTCGGCCCCACGGTGCGCTTGACGGTCGAGAACGCCGACAGCGGCACCAGCTTGCCGGTGGTGCTGCGCACCGACAGGCGCGCCACGTCTTCCTCGAACTGGCGGTCGCTGTCAGCCGCCGACAGGATCACCTGGTAGGTGTTGCTGGCGCCGTAGATGCTGCCGATCTGGCGGTCGCCGTACGCGTTGTACAGCGCGGTGCGCAGGTCGCCCACAGCCACGCCGAGCACGCCGGCCTTGTCGCGGTCGATCTCCAGCGTGGCCTGCAGGCCGCGGTTCTGCGAGTCGCTGGTCACGTCACGAAAGTCGGGGTCGGCGCGCATGCGCTCCATGAGTTTGGTCGACCACGGCACCATCTCGCCGGCGTTCACGCTCTGCAGCGTGTACTGGAAGCGCGCCTTGCTCTGGCGCCCGCCCAGGCGCAGGTTCTGCACCGGCTGCATGTAGACGGCAATGCCCGGGATCTCGCGGAAGCGCTGGCGCAGCGACTCGAGCACCTTGGCCATCTTGGGGCGCTCGCTGCGCGGCTTGAGCACCGCGAACAGCCGGCCCGAGTTCTGCGTAGCGGTCGGGCCGCCCACGCCGACGAAGGAGCTCACGTAGTCCACGCTCGGATCGGCCTTGAGCGCGGCGGCCACGCGGTCCTGCAGCGCCTTCATGGCGGTGAACGAAATGTCTTCGGCCGCCTCGGTGGTGATCTGGATCTGGCCGATGTCTTCCTCGGGGAAGAAGCCCTTGGGAATGCTGACGAAGAGCCAGGCCGTGACCACGAAGGTCAGCCCCGCCATGACCAGCATCAGCGCGCGGTGCCCGAGCGTCCAGTCGAGCGTGCGCATGTAGCCGCCGTGCACGGCGCGGTAGCCGCGCTCGAAGGCACGGCCGATCGCCGTGCCGGGCTCGGGGTGCTCTTCCTCGTGGTCGAGCGCGCCGGCCTTGCGCGGCACGTGCTTGAGCAGCCGGCTCGCGAGCATGGGCACGAGCGTGAGCGACACCACGGCCGACACCAGCACCGCCAGCGCCACCACCACGGCGAACTCGTGGAACAGCAGGCCGATCACGCCCGGCATGAAGAAGATCGGGATGAACACGGCCACCAGCGAGATCGAGATCGACACGATGGTGAAGCCCACCTCGCGCGCGCCGCGCAGGGCGGCGGCCATCGGCTCCATGCCCTTCTCGACGTAGCGCATGATGTTTTCGAGCACCACGATGGCGTCGTCCACCACCAGTCCCACGGCCAGCGTGATGCCCAGCAGCGAGACGTTGTCCAGGCTGTAGCCGAAGGCGTACAGCAGCGCCACCGCGCCGATCAGCGAGATCGGGATGGTGGCCGCCGGGATCAGCGTGGCCACCAGCCGGTGCAGGAACAGGAAGATCACCAGCACCACCAGCGCGATGGTGCCCAGCAGCGTGAGCTGCACGTCGTGCACCGCCTCGCGGATGGAGATCGAGCGGTCGTTGACCATCTGGATCTCGACCGACTGCGGCAGCTCGGCCTTGAAGCGCGGGATGAGCGCGCGCACCGCGTCCACCACCTGCACGGTGTTGGCGTTGGGCTGGCGCTGCACGGCCAGCGAGATGGAGTCTTGCCCGTTGAAGCTGCTGGCGGTCTTGACCGACTCGAAGCTGTCTTCGAGCGTGGCCACTTCGTCCAGCCGCACCGGCGCGCCGTTGCGCTGCGCGATGATCAGCTTGGCGAAGTCGGCCGCCTTCATGAGCTGGCGGTTGGCCTGGATGGTGAGCGTCTGGCGCGGGCCGTCGAGCGTGCCGACCGGCGTGTTGGCGTTGGCCGAGTTCACCGCCTTGGCCAGCTCGTCGAGCGTGATGTTGCGCGCGTTGAGCAGGTCGGCGTTGGCCTTGATGCGCACCGCGAAGGCCTTGCGCCCGTACACGCCCACCTGCGCCACGCCGTCGATGGTCGAGAGCGTGGGCGAAATGAGGTTCTCGGCATAGTCGTTGAGCTCCGACGGGTTCATCGACGGCGAGATCAACGCGATGAACAGCACCGGCGCGTCGGCCGGGTTCACCTTGCGGTACGAGGGCAGCTGCGTGAGTTCCTGCGGCAGCTGGCGCTGGGCGCGCAGCAGTGCGGCCTGCACGTCGACCGCGGCGGCATCGATGTCGCGGCTGCTGACGAATTCGAGCGTGAGCGAGGTCACGCCCTGGGTGTTCACCGAGCTGATGGTCTGCAGGCCGGGGATGGTCGAGAACTGCTTTTCGAGCGGCAGCGCGACCGAGCTCGCCATGGTGTCGGGGCTGGCGCCCGGCAGCTGCGCGTTGACGTTGATGACCGGCGTGTTGTAGCTCGGCAGCGCCGCGACCGGGATGCTGAAGTACGCAAAGATGCCGATGACCACGACGGCCGCCGACAGCAGCACCGTCATCGCCGGACGGCGGATGCAGAGCTCGGAGATGTTCATGCGCGTTCCCGCACGGGCTTCATGTCCGACGAAGCCGCGCTGCCGGGCGTGACGCCCGTGGTGCCGTTGGCAGGTGCACCGCCTGGTCCGGCCGGTGCCTTCACGTCGATGCGCACCTTGCCGCCCGGGCGCACGTTCTGGCTGCCTTCGATCACGACCTGCTCGCCGGGCGTCACGCCGCTCACGGCCACCTTGGTGCCGAAGGTGTGCAGCACCTTGACCTGGCGGCGCGCCGCGTTGCGCTCGGCATCGACCACGTACAGCGTGGCGCCATCGGACAGCATCATGAGCGCCGCGGCCGGCACCACGGTGACGCCGTCAAGCATGCGCACCGTGATGCGCGTGTTGACGAACTGGCCGGGCCACAGGCTCTGGTCGGCGTTGGCGAACACGGCCTTGGCGCGCACGGTGCCAATCTGCGGATCGACCGTGTTGTCGACGAAGTCGAGCGTGCCGAACAGCGGCTCGCGCCGGCCCGTGACCAGCGCCTCGACCTTGGCGCGCGTGCGCGCCGCGGCCAGCAGGTCCTGCAGGTTGCCTTCGGGCACCGGGAAGCTCACGGCGATGGGGTCGAGCTGGGTGATCGTGACCAGCGACAGCGTGGGCTGCACCAGCGTGCCCGGGTAGATGTTCACGGCGCCGATGCGCCCCGCGATGGGCGCGCGCAGCGTGGCGTAGCCCAGCGCCACCTGCGCCGACTGCACGGCCGCGCGGTCGGCCGCCACGGCGGCGCGCTGCGCCTGGAGCTGCGACAGCGTGGCGTCGGCCGCGCTCTTGGCGATGAAGTTCTGCGCCACCAGGTCCTGGCTGCGCTTGTACTGGCGCTCCAGGTCGGCCATGGTGGCCTCGTCCTTCTGCTGCTGGGCCCGGGCGCGGGCCAGGTTGGCCTGGTCGTTGCGGTCGTCGAGCGTGAAGAGCAATTGCCCTTCCTTGACGAACTGGCCTTCCTTGACGTGCACCGCGCTCACGGTGTTGGTGACCTGCGGACGCAGGTCGACGCTGTTGAGCGAAACCACGCTGCCGTTGACCTGCACCGTCACCGGCACGTCCTGCTTCTCGGCCGTGGCCAGCGTGACCAGCGCGGCGGGAGGCCCGGCGTTCGCGGGCTTGGCGTCCTTCGCGGCCGACCGATCGCCCGACATGCGCCACCAGCCGCCCGCGACGGCTACGATCAACACGCCCGCGAGGGCGAAGGCGGCAGATTTCTTCATGGGTTCTTGTGCACTTTGGGCTGACAGCAGCTATTGGAGCAGTGGCCGACGCACGGTGTTCACGGGCGCCGTAAAGAAATGTAAAGCAGGCCGACGCAAAGCCCCCGCACCACCCGCTGCACCCGGTATGAGGGAAAACACCCCCTCGCTAAAATCGCCGGTCCACAGCCTCTGGATATACCCCATGAACCGCTGCAAGACACCCACGAAAACACTCACCTCCCTCGCCCTTTGCGCAGCCCTTGCCGGTGCCGCAGGTCTTTTCTCCCTCCACGCCAGCGCCCAGGACGAGGTGCCCCGTCCGCAGACCCAGAACGAGTCGCTCAATGGCGGGCGCAACTTCCCCATCGGCACGCTGCGCGGCAAGTTCATGGTGACCAGCACCCCCGACGTCGAGCTCGACGGCCGGGCCGACCGCCTGGGCGCCGGCGCGCGCATCCGCAGCCCGCAGAACATGCTGGTGATGCCCGGCGCGATCATCGGCCAGAAGTACCTCGTGAACTACACGCGCGACGCCGCCGGGCTGCTGCGCGAGGTCTGGATTCTGACGCCCGACGAGGCCCTGGCCAGCCGCGAATCGCTGAACAAGCCGTTCCTGAACATCTGGCCGTTCACCTCGAACGACACGCTGAACACGCAGTAACGCGGCCGGGCCGCAAGCAAGCAAAAATCCGCGGGCGCCACGCGCGCCTCGCAGCCCTTCCTCTTTGCGAAGGGCACAGAGAGCTCCCCATGAAAAAAGTATTCATCAAGACCTTCGGCTGCCAGATGAACGAGTACGACTCGGACAAGATGGCCGACGTGCTCCACGCCGCGCAGGGCTACGAGCCCACGCAGAACGTGGACGAGGCCGACCTCATCCTGTTCAACACCTGCTCGGTGCGCGAGAAGGCGCAGGAGAAGGTGTTCTCCGACCTCGGCCGCGTGAAGCACCTGAAGGCCAAGGGCGTGAAGATCGGCGTGGGCGGCTGCGTGGCGAGCCAGGAAGGCCAGGCCATCATCGCGCGCGCACCGTACGTCGACATCGTGTTCGGCCCGCAGACGCTGCACCGCCTGCCCGAGATGCTGAACGACCGCGAGCGCCTGGACCGCCCGCAGGTGGACATCAGCTTCCCCGAGATCGAGAAGTTCGACCACCTGCCGCCCGCGCGCGTCGAAGGCGCGACCGCCTTCGTGTCGATCATGGAAGGCTGCTCCAAGTACTGCAGCTACTGCGTGGTGCCCTACACCCGCGGCGAGGAAGTGAACCGCCCCCTGGACGACGTGCTGGTCGAGATCGCCGGCCTGGCCGACCAGGGCGTGCGCGAGATCACCCTGCTGGGCCAGAACGTGAACGCCTACCGCGGCAAGATGGGCGACACGGCAGAAATCGCCGACTTCGCGCTCCTGATTGAATACGTCGCCGAGATCCCCGGCATCGAGCGCATCCGCTACACCACCAGCCACCCGAACGAGTTCACGCCCCGGCTCATCGAGGCCTACGCCAAGGTGCCGCAGCTCGTCTCGCATCTGCACCTGCCGGTGCAGCACGGCAGCGACCGCATCCTGATGGCCATGAAGCGCGGCTACACGGCCATGGAATACAAGAGCACGGTGCGCAAGCTGCGCGCCATCCGCCCCGACCTGGCCCTGTCCAGCGACTTCATCGTCGGCTTCCCCGGCGAGACCGATGCCGACTTCGACAAGATGATGAAGCTCATCGACGACTGCCAGTTCGACAACAGCTTCAGCTTCATCTTCAGCCCGCGCCCCGGCACGCCCGCCGCCGCGCTGCAGGACGACACGCCGCACGAGGTGAAGCTGGCACGCCTGCAGACGCTGCAGCGCGTGATCGACGGCAACGTGCGCCGCTTCGGCGACGCGCTGGTGGGCAGCACGCAGCGCGTGCTGGTCGAGGGCGCCTCGCGCAAGGACGCGAACGAACTCATGGGCCGCACCGCCTGCAACCGCGTCGTCAACTTCGAAGGCGACGCCCGCCTCGTGGGCCAAATGGCCGACCTGCGCATCACCCGCTCGCTGGCCTACACGCTGCGCGGCGAAGTGGTCACGCGCGAATCGGCCCTGGCTGCCGCCGCCACGGCGCTCGCCCACTGATGGCGAAACGTCCGTCCGTCCGGGGCTCGTTCCAGCAGCTCCTGCTGTTTGCCTTCCTGCTGATCACCGCGCTGCTGGTGGGCGTGGCGCTGCGCTCGGTGCTGCAGTACGACGCGCTCGTCACGCAAAGCCGCGACGCCGCCGCGCGCGCGCTGCGCCTGTCGGGCGCCTCGCAGTCGCTGGCCGAACGCAGCGCGGCCATGGAGCGCGCGGGACGCCAGTCGCTGGTGCTCAACGACGCCGTGCTGCGCCGCCGCTTCGACGAAGCGGCGCGTGAAGCCCACCAGGTGCTGGAGCGCCTGGAACGCAACGGCCTGCCGGCCGCCGGCATCGACATGTGGCGCAGCCAGCTCGGCGTGATCGAAGGGCTGCTCGGCGGCAGCCCCGACAGCGCCCTGGCGCGCGAAAGCACGATGGCGATGCAGTTCCGCGAACTCGACGCCCTGAACACCAACATCGCCCAGCAGGCGCAGTTCCTGATCGAAACGCAGAACGACGCGCTGGCCAAGCGCATCGAGAACGCGCGCCGCCGGCTGATGCGCGAGGTGGTGGCCGCCAGCGTGCTGGCCGTGCTGCTGGCGCTGGCCTTCGGCATCTGGCTGGCGCGCCCCTTCAAGCGGCTCGAGAACGCCATCGTGGGCCTGGGCCAGAACCGGCTCGACGAGCCGATCGACATCCGCGGCCCGGCCGACGTGCGGCGCGTGTCGCAGCAGCTCGAATGGCTGCGCCTGCGCCTGACCGAGCTCGACGCCGACAAGGCGCGCTTCCTGCGCCACGTGTCGCACGAGCTGAAGACGCCGCTGGCGGCGCTGCGCGAAGGCGTGTCGCTGCTCGAAGACGGCGTGACCGGCCCGCTGAATCCGGCGCAGCTCGAAGTCGCGCAGATCCTGCAGCAGAACACCGTGTCGCTGCAGAACCAGATCGAGGCGCTGCTGCGCTTCAACGCCGCCGCCTTCGAGGCGCGCGAGCTGCGCCGCGAGCGCACCGAGCTGCTGCCGCTGATCGAGGAGCAGATCGAGGCCCAGCGCCTGCAGTGGCAGGCGCACGGCCTGCGCGTGCGCGCCGAGGGCGAGCCGATCGTCCTCACGGTCGACCGCACCAAGCTCGGCACCGCCATCGCCAACCTGCTGTCGAACGCGATCCGTTTCTCGGCCGCGGGCGGCGTGATCACGCTGGCCGTGTCGGGCACGCCCGAGGCGGTGCACATCGACGTGTGCGACGCCGGCCCCGGCATTGCCGTGAACGACCGCGACCGCATCTTCGAACCCTTCTTCCGCGGCGAGCGCCAGCCCGAGCACACGGTGAAAGGCACCGGCATCGGACTTTCCATCGTGCAGGAGTACATTGCAGCCCATGGGGGCCGCATCGCCCTGCTGCCGGACGGCCCCGGTGCACGCTTTCGCATCGAACTGCCGCGCACGACCTGACCCCGGACACCCCCTCCAACACCGCCCCGCGCTTTTTCGACCCATGTTCCTTTCGTTCGTCCGCAGATCCACCTTCGCCGGGGCCATGGCCGTGCCATGCGCCCTGTTGCTGGCAGCCTGCGCCTCCCAGCCCAAGCCACCGGCCGAAGCCGACGCGCTGCCGCCGCCCGTGGCCGCGCCGCGCGTGGTGCCGGTCGAGGCCGAGCCCCGCGCGCCGGCCACGCAGCCGGCGTCGCTGTTCACGCAGCTCACGCAGGGGCCCCTCGCGGCCATGCTGGCCTATGCCGACAAGGTGCGCCCGCTGGGCGGCGCCGACCTGAGCGCCGAAATTGCGCGCGTCAGCGAACAGGGCGAAACGCCCGCGGCGCAGATGCAGCTCGCGCTCCTGCTCGCGCAGACCCGCGTGCCGGCCGACCTGGCGCGCGCGCTGGGCCTGCTGCAGCGCGTGATCGCCAACCCCGCGCCCGAAGCCCAGCCGCTGCATCCGCTCGCACGGGCGCTGGCCGCGCGCTATGTCGAGCAGCGCCGCGTCGAGGACGACCGCGACAAACAGGTGCAGCAGCTGCGCGACAGCCAGCGCCGCATCGACCAGCTCAACGACCGCATCGAGGCGCTGCGCGCCATCGAGCGCAGCTTCGCCCGGCCCAACACGCCGGCCCCCACGCCCTCCAACGGAAGCCGAACGAATCCATGAGTACCACTGGTGCCCGCCTCCTCGTGGTCGATGACGACCCGGACATGCTGCGGCTGCTCTCGATGCGGCTGGTGTCGGCGGGCTACCAGGTCACGGCCGTCACCTCGGCCGAGACCGCGCTCACGCAGCTCGAGATCGAGCACCCGCAGCTGGTGCTCAGCGACGTGCGCCTGCCCGGGCGCGACGGCCTGCAGCTGTTCGACGAGATCCGCAAGCGCCACCCGACGCTGCCGGTGATCCTGCTGACCGCGCACGGCACGATTCCCGACGCGGTCGAAGCCACGGCGCGCGGCGTGTTCACCTACCTCACCAAGCCCTACGACGCACGCGAGCTGCTCGAGAAGATCGCGCAGGCATTGGCGCTCGGCGCGCCCACCACCACGCCGAGCAAGACCGGCGACGACAGCTGGCGCTCGGAAATCGTGAGCCGCAGCAACCGCATGGCCGAGCTGCTGGCCGAGGCGCGCATGGTCGCCAAGTCGGACGCCTCCGTGCTGCTGCGCGGCGACTCCGGCGCCGGCAAGGAACTGCTGGCGCGCGCTATCCACAAGGCCAGCGCGCGCGCCGACAAGCCCTTCGTGGCGGTCAACTGCGGCGCCATTCCCGAGGCGCTGCTCGAGTCCGAGCTGTTCGGCCACATGAAGGGCGCCTTCACCGACGCCCACGCCAACCACAAGGGCCTGTTCCAGCAGGCCGACGGCGGCACGCTGCTGCTCGACGAAATCGGGGACATGCCGCCCGCGCTGCAGGTCAAGCTGCTGCGCGTGCTGCAGGAGCGCGCGGTGCGCCCGCTGGGCGCGAGCCAGTCGATCGAGGTCGACGTGCGCATCGTCTCGGCCACCCACCGCGACCTGGACGCCGCGATGGAAGCCGGCCAGTTCCGCGAAGACCTCTATTACCGCCTGAACGTGGTGACGCTCACGCTGCCGCCGCTGTCGGCGCGGCGCGAAGACATTCCGCTGCTGGCCAACCACTTCCTGCAGAAGCTGTCGACCAAGTACGGCAAGCGGCTGTCGGGCTTCGCGCCCGAGGCGCTGAAGGCGCTCACCACCGCCGCGTGGCCGGGCAACGTGCGCCAGCTCTACAACGTGGTGGAGCAGGTCTGCGCGCTGTCGGGCTCGCCGCTGATCCCGCTGGCGCTGGTGCAGCGCGCGCTGCGCGTGCCCAGCGTGGAGGTGCTCACCTACGCCGAGGCCAAGCAGCGTTTCGAGCGCGACTACCTCGTCGGCCTGCTCAAGCTGACCGACGGCAACGTGGCCGACGCGGCCCGGCTGGCCGACCGCAACCGCACCGAGTTCTACCGCCTGCTGCAGAAGCACGAGCTCACGCCGGGCAACTTCAAGGCCGACGTTGTCGCTCCCGGTGGCGACCCTGTCGCCGAGTAGCGACAGGCCTAAGTCGTTGATTTGAAAGGCTGTTTCCCGAGGGCCTCCCCGGCTTGTCGGGATTCGGCGACAAAAATGGGGGTTTCGGGGGCCCGGCAGGCCCCTCCCCCACGGAAAACGGTTTCAAATCGCGCCAAGTCGTTGATTTGAAAGCGTTTTTCCAGGCTGGCACAGGGTTTGCCCCTGTACTGGCATGACAGCACTTACCAGCCCATCTTTCGCACTGCGTCCGCAGCGCGACGGCCTGCGTCAAAAGCAGTTTTCCTCCTCGCGGCCCCGTGCCGCGGGCCATTCGCTGACCGCGCTCTCCGGCGTCGGCGGCGCCGCCACGGACTGCGTCTTCAAGCGCCTTCCGGCCATTGGCGACACCCCCCTCGACAAGCAACGTTGGTGAATGAACCGATGAAGCCGAACGACTTCTCCCACCTCAACGTCCTCGCCGAATCCGATTTCGCACGCCGCAGCGCGCTGCGCGAGGAACGCCACCCCAACGCCGTCACCGCACCGCCGTTGAACCGCGGTTCCATGGCACCGCGCCCCTGGCGTGGTTTCTGGAACAGCCTCGGCACCGCGCTGCTCGTGCGCCTGGGCGCCGGCCGCAACGCCGACAGCGCCCCCGCCGCCAAGCAGGCCGCCCCGGCCCCGCAGGCCTGGGAACGCGCCGCCGGCCAGCGCCGCCTCGCCTTCATGCTGCTCACGCTGCTGAGCACCGTGATCGCGTCGTCGCTGTTCGCCAGCGTGCAACCCGACTACGACAACGTCTGGCTCGAATACGGCCAGATCGGCCTGTACGGCCTGCTCTCGGGCTGGGTCGTGACCGGTTTCGTGACCGCGCTCATGGGCTTCTATGTGTCCGTGCGCGGTGACAAGCACGCCCTCTCGGCGAAACAGGTGGCCCACCACCCGATGAACCCCGAGGCACGCACCGCGATCATCATGCCGATCTGCAACGAGGACGTGGCCACCGTGTTCGCCGGCCTGCGCGCCACCTGCGAATCGGTCGCCTCCACGGGCCACGCGAAGCAGTTCGACGTGTTCGTGCTGTCCGACAGCTACAACCCCGAGACCGCCGCCGCCGAGCGCGCCGCCTGGGAAGACCTGCGCGCCGCACTGGCCGAGAGCCCGAACCAGCCGCAGGTCGAGGTGTACTACCGCCTGCGCACCCGCCGCACGCACCGCAAGGCCGGCAACGTGGCCGACTTCTGCCGCCGCTGGGGCAAGGACTACCGCTACATGGTCGTGCTCGACGCCGACTCCGTGATGAGCGGCGACTGCCTGGCCTCGATGGTCAAGCTGATGGAAGCCAACCCCACCGCCGGCATCATCCAGACCGCGACGCAGGCCATCGGCCACGTCACGCTGCACGCCCGCGCCCAGCAGTTCGCTTCGCGCGTGACGGGTCGCCTGTTCACGCTGGGCATGCAGTTCTGGCAGCTCGGCGAGTCGCACTACTGGGGTCACAACGCGATCATCCGCGTCGAAGCCTTCATGAAGCACTGCGCGCTGGCCCCGATCAAGGGCACCGGCGGCATGTCGGGCGGCATCATGTCGCACGACTTCGTCGAAGCCGCGCTGATGCGCCGCGCCGGCTACCACGTGTGGCTGGTGTCCGACCTGGTCGGCAGCTACGAACAGCAACCGCCGGACCTGCTGGCCGAGCTGCAACGCGACCGCCGCTGGTGCCAGGGCAACCTGCAGAACGCCCGCCTGATGGCCGAGCCCGGCATCCACCCGGTGCACCGCGCGATGTTCGTGACCGGCACCATGGCGTATGTCTCGGCCCCGCTGTGGCTCGCCTTCCTGACGCTGGGCACCGCCCTGTGGCTGAGCGGCTCGAGCCTCGTGTCGAGCTGGAACGTGCTGCCCGCCGAACTGGCCGGCCTGTGGGTCTGGACCCTGTGCCTGCTGTTCCTGCCGCGCGTGCTGGGCATCGCCGCCGTGCTGATGCGCGGCGAGCAACGCCAGTACGGCGGTGTGTGGGGCCTGGTGAAGAGCTCGGTGCTCGAAGCCGGCCTGGCCATCGTGCAAGCCCCGGTGCGCATGCTGGCCCACTCGCTGTTCGTGCTCGTCGCCCTCACCGGCATCAAGCTCGACTGGAAGTCGCCCCCGCGTGAAGCCAACGCCGTGCCGTGGAAGGTCGCTGCCTCGCAGCTGGCCCCCATGACGCTGGTGATCGCCATGCTGGCCGTCGGTGTCGCCATGATCGACCCGAGCGCGCTGATCTGGCTCATGCCTGTCGGCCTGCCGCTGCTGCTGGCGATTCCGCTGACCGTGCTGACCAGCCAGATCGCGCTGGGCACCACGCTGCGCGACCGCGGCTTCCTGCTGATTCCCGAGGAATCGCGTTCGCCCGCCGTGCTGCGCCGCGCCTGGATGCATGCGCTGCGCCTGGCGCGCCCGGCGGCGCTGGCCACGGCCTGATGCGATCTCAGCCCTGCGGCTGATCGCTCCAAAGAAAAAGCCCGCTTCGGCGGGCTTTTTGCTGGGCGGTGCGCGATGCGCATCGATCTGTCAGAAGGGCAGCCAGCGGCGCCAGAACGGCGGACGGGGTGCGTGGGCGCCGCGCGCCACCAACGCCGCGACGAGCGCCTCGCGGCCGTGCTTGCGGGCGGCCTGCAGCGGCGTGAGCCCGTCGAATTCAGACAGCAGGTTCGGATCGGCGCCGTGGTCCAGCAGGTAGCTGGCGATCTCGCCGTGCCCCTGGACCAGGCTGGCCACCAGCGGCGTGCACAGGATCTCGGGGTGCTGGTAGTTCGGATTCACGCCGGCGCCGATGTGATAGCGCACCAGGTCGAGGTCGCCGGTCAGCGCGCCCTGGTAGAGCTCTTTCCAGTCGCCTGCGGACATCGCGGGGCTGCGCGCCTCTCTATATATGTATGCGTCGAGCGGCCGGGTCAGAACGGCAGCTTGCCGCCGCCTCCGCCCATGCCGGGCATCCCGCCCATGCCCTTCATGCCGCCCATCTTTTTCATCATCTTCATGAGGCCGCCGCCCTTCATCTTCTTCATCATGCCCTGCATCTGCTCGAACTCGTTGAGCAGGCGGTTCACTTCCTGAACCTGCACGCCGGCGCCGGCCGCGATGCGGCGCTTGCGCGTGGCCTTGAGCAGCTCGGGCTTGCGGCGCTCCAGCGGGGTCATGCTCTGGATGATCCCTTCCTTGCGGCGGATGTCGCGCTCGGCGCGGGTCATGTCGGCCTCGGTGGCCTTGGCGGCCATCTGCTGCGGCAGCTTGTCCATCAGGCTGGAGAGGCCGCCCATCTGCTTCATCTGCTGCAGCTGGCCGAGGAAGTCGTTCAGGTCGAAGCCCGCGCCGCTCTTGACCTTGGCGGCCAGCTTCTGCGCCGCCGCCACGTCGACGCCGGCCGTGACCTGCTCGACCAGCGCGACGATGTCGCCCATGCCCAGGATGCGGCCCGCGTGGCGCTCGGCATCGAACACCTCGAGGCCGTCGATCTTCTCGCTCACGCCGGCGAACTTGATCGGCACGCCCGTGACCTGGCGCACCGACAGCGCCGCACCGCCGCGCGAATCGCCGTCGGTCTTGGTCAGGATGATGCCGGTGAGGGGCAGCGCTTCCTTGAAAGCCTTGGCGGTGTTGATCGCGTCCTGGCCCTGCATGGCATCGACCACGAACAGGGTTTCGACCGGATCGAGCTCGGCGTGCAGCTGCTTGATCTCGGTCATCAGCACTTCGTCGATCGCGAGGCGGCCGGCCGTGTCGACCAGCAGCACGTCGAAGTAGTGGCGCCTGGCGTGGTCGAGCGCGGCGCGCGCGATGTCCAGTGGCTTCTGATCGGGCGTGCTCGGGAACCACTCGGCACCGGCCTGCTTGGTGACGGTCTTGAGCTGCTCGATGGCGGCCGGGCGGTACACGTCGCCCGACACCGTGAGCACCTTCTTCTTGCGCTTCTCGATCAGGTGCTTGGCCAGCTTGGCGGTGGTGGTGGTCTTGCCGGCGCCCTGCAGGCCGGCCATGAGGATCACCGCCGGCGGCTGGGCCGCGAGGTTGATGTCGGACACGCCCTCGCCCATGGTGGCGGCGAGTTCGCGGTTGACGATGCCCACCAGCGCCTGGCCCGGCTTGAGCGAGCCCAGCACCTCCTGGCCGAGCGCCTTCTCCTTCACGCGGGCGACGAAGTCGCGCACCACGGGCAGCGCCACGTCGGCCTCCAGCAGCGCCATGCGCACCTCGCGCAGCATGTCCTGCACGTTGCTTTCGGTGATGCGCGCCTGGCCGCTCATCGTCTTGACGAGGCGGGAGAACTTTTCGGTGAGGGCGGTGGCCATGAAGGAAATACCTTGTTGTCCGCGGCAGCGGACCGATGGAAAGTCGTGAAAACCTGGAAGCGGTACGTGGGCCCGCTCTCTCGCGGGGGGCGCCCCCGGCGGGGTGGGCGAAGCGACGCGACGTGCGCGAAGCCGGGGGGCGAGCCTATACACTCCACCGATGATTTTAGCGATCCCCTCCCCACTCGGCGTGGCGCTGGGCATCGCCACCGCGGCAGCCTACGGTTTTGCCGCTGCCGCCGGTGCGCGGCTCAGCCGCCAGACCACCCAATGGGCGCTCGGCATCGCATGGCTGCTGCACGCTGCGGTGCTCGGCCACGGGCTGATCGGCGGCGACCCTCGCTTCGGTTTTGCGCCGGCGCTGTCGGTCACGGCGTGGCTGGTGCTCACGGTCTACGCGGTCGAAAGCCGCCTGTACCCGCAACTGAAGGCACGCCGTGCGCTGGCCTGGCTGGGCGCGGCCGCCGTGCTGCTGGCGCTGCTGTTCCCGGGCACGCCGCTGCATGTCAGCGCCTCGCCCTGGCTGCCGCTGCACCTCGCACTGGGCATCGCCTCGTACGGCCTGTTCGGCGCCGCCGTGGTGCACGCCTGGCTGATCACGCGGGCCGAAAAGCAGATCCGCCTCGCCAGCGCCGATGCGCAGGCCGGCGTGCCGCTGCTCACATTGGAACGGCTCACCTTCCGCTTCGTCACGGCGGGCTTCGTGCTGCTGTCGGCCACGCTGCTGGCCGGCCTGCTGTTCAGCGAGCAGCTCTACGGCGCCGCCGGCCGTGCCTGGAAATGGGACCACAAGACCATCTTCTCGGTGCTCGCCTGGCTCAGCTTCGCGGTCCTGCTGACCGGCCGCGCGCGCTTCGGCTGGCGCGGGCGCACCGCGCGGCGCGTGCTGTATGCGGGCGCGGCACTGCTGCTGCTGGCGTACGTGGGCTCGCGCTTCGTGCTCGAAGTGGTGCTGACGCGCCTGCCCGCATGAAGTACCTGCTCGTCCTCGCGGTGGTGTGGGTCGCGATCTGGCTCTGGCGCAAGAACCGGCGCGAAGAGATGCGCGACGCGCAGCAGGAACGCGCCAAAAAAGCGCAACAGCGCACGCCGGCCGTCGGCCCGCCGCAGGCGATGGTGCGCTGCGCCCACTGCGGGCTGCACCTGCCTGCGGCCGACGCACTCCCCGGGCCGGACGGCGCGGTGTTCTGCAGCGCCGCCCATCGCCAGGCCGGCACCTCCGCATGAGTTCGTTGCGCCGGTCGCGCGGCGAGCCGGCCACCGACTGGGACGTGCTCGACCTGGGCGCCGGCGACAGCACGGCGCTGCTGCGGTTGTGGCGCGGCTTCATGGCGGCGCGCTGCTTCGTGGCGGTGGTGCTGGTGCTGCTGCAGGGCGTAGCCTTCGCCATCGGACAGGCCGTGCAGCCGCTGCCGATCGTGCTGTCGGGCGGCTACCTCGTGCTGGCCTGGCTGGAGATGCGCTACGCGCACTTCGAGCCGCCGATCCGCGGCTTCTCCACCCTCTGGCTGCTGACCATCGGGGTCGACCTGGGCATCTTCAGCGCCTTGCAGGTGCTGCAGGGCGGCAGCGTCAACTACACGCCGCTGTTCGCGTTGCCCGTGCTGATGAGCGCGGTGCTCGGCACGCTGCTCGTGGGCCTGGGCACCACGGCCACCGTGACGCTGCTGCTGCTGGCCGACGCCGGCTGGCACTGGCTGCAGCAACCCGGCGATCCTTCGGCGCGCTTCGTGCAGGCCGCCCTCACCGGCACTGGCCTGTTCGTGGTGGCGCTGCTCGCGCACGAACTCGCGCGCCGGCTGGCACGCGAGGAGGCGGTGGCACAACGCAGCCGCAGCCATGCGCAGATGCAGGCGCAGGTCAACGACCTGGTGATCGAAACCCTGAGCGAAGGCGTGCTGGTGATCGACACCGACGGCCTGGTGCACGCGGCCAACCCGGCGGCGGACGCAATCCTCGGCCAGGGCCTGGCGCAGCTGCCGCTGCCGTTCCCGCTGCACACCCAGCCGGCCTGGCATGCCCTGGCCGCGCTGGCGCGCCAGACCTTCGCGCGCCGCGCGCCGCAGACCGAAGAGATCCCGGTGGCGCAGGCCCGCGGCGCGGCGCGCGAGGTGCGCGTGCGGACCCGGCTCACGCCCACCGACGACCGCCGCGCCGACAGCCTGTGCGTGATGTTCCTGCAGGACCTGCGCGAGCTCGAGGCCCGCATCCGCACCGAAAAGCTCGCCGCGATGGGCCGCATGTCGGCCGCGGTGGCGCATGAAATCCGCAACCCGCTGGCCGCCATCGCGCAGGCCAGCGCGCTGCTCAGCGAAGACCTGACCGACCCCGCGCACCGCAAGCTGACCGACATGGTGCAGCACAACGCGCAGCGCCTGGCGCGCATCGTGGACGACGTGCTCGACGTCTCGCGCGCGCGCCAGCAGCGCGTGCTGTCACTGGGCGAACAGCTGGTGCTCGACCCGGCCGCGCAGATCCTGGCCGAGGAATGGATACGCCAGACCCAACGCAAGGGCGTGCGCGTGGCGCTCGACGCGCCGGGCAGCGAGGTGCGCTTCGAGGCCGAGCACCTGCGCCGCCTGCTGGTGAACCTGCTGGACAACGCGGCGCGCTACGCCAGCCAGCGCGAGGGCGCGATCCAGGTCATCACCACCTTGCAGCGGGCCGGCGTGCAGCGCGCCGCGTTGCTGGTGTGGAGCGACGGTGCGCCGCTGGAACCGGCGGTTCAGCGCCACCTGTTCGAACCCTTCTTCTCGTCCGAGAGCCGCTCCAGCGGCCTGGGCCTGTTCCTGTGCCGCGAGCTGTGCCGGCGCCACGGCGCCACCATCGGCTACGAACGGCGCGCGCTGGTGCCGGGCGGGCCCGAGGGCAACGAATTCTTCGTCAGCTTCGCACCGAGCGAAAACCGGCTGACACAATAGCGGCCGTGAGCTCCCTCCCGTCTTCCGCCGCCGCCGCGCGCCCCGCGCAGATCCTCGTCATCGACGACGAACCCGACCTGCGCACGCTCTACGAACTCACGCTGCTGCGTGAAGGCTACCGGGTGGAAGCGGCGGGCAGCGTGTCCGAAGCCTGGCAGCACCTCGAAGCCGGCCGCTTCGACGCCGTGATCACCGACATGCGGCTGCCCGACGGCGAAGGCATGGAGATCATCCACCGCATCCAGAAAGACCAGCGCAGCGAGCGCTGCGTGGTCATGACCGCCTACGGCTCGGCCGAGAACGCGGTCGAGGCGCTGAAGGCCGGCGCCTTCGACTACCTCACGAAGCCGGTCGACCTGAAGCAGTTCCGCGCCGTGGTGGCGTCGGCCGTGCAGGCCAACCGCGCCGCGGTGGTCGTGCCGCAGAAGCCGGCGCCGCAGGCCGCGGGTCACGGCGGCGAACGCCCCGATGTGCTGTCGGTGACGCGCAGCGGCGCCACCGCGCTCGACCGGCTGGTCGGCGACTCCGACCCGATGCGCCTGGTCAAGTCGCGCATCGCCAAGGTGGCGCGCGGCATGGCGCCGGTGCTGGTGCGCGGCGAATCGGGCACCGGCAAGGAGCTGGTCGCGCGCGCCGTGCACGGCTGCAGCCAGCGCAGCGAAGGCCCCTTCGTCGCGGTGAACTGCGGCGCGATCCCCGAGAACCTGCTCGAGGCCGAGTTCTTCGGCGCCAAGAAGGGCTCGTACACCGGCTCCTCGCAAGACCGCGACGGCTACTTCCAGGCGGCGCGCGACGGCACGCTGTTCCTCGACGAAATCGGCGACCTGCCGCTGGCCATGCAGTCGAAGCTGCTGCGCGCCATTCAAGAGCGCAGCGTGCGCGCCATCGGCTCGACGCAGGAAGACGCGGTCGACGTGCGCATCGTGAGCGCCACCCACAAGGACCTGCACGCCGAGGTGCTGGCCGGCCGCTTCCGGCAGGACCTGTTCTACCGCCTCAACGTGATCGAGATCGCCGTGCCCGCGCTGCGCGAGCGCCGCGAAGACCTGCCCGCGCTGTGCACCGCGCTGCTCGCGCGCATCGCCCAGGACGGCGGCCTGCCCGTGCCGCGCCTGTCCGACGCGCTGCTGCAGCGCCTGGCCCAGCACCCGCTCGACGGCAACGTGCGCGAGCTCGAGAACCTGCTGCACCGCGCGGTGGCGCTGAACGACGGCGACGAGCTGCACATCGACCTGATGGGCGCGATGACGCCGATGCCGGCCGCGCCGCGCGGCGAATCCGCTGAAGCGCCAGCCGCCGTTGCGGTGGCTGCGGCCCCCGCGCCGGCGGCCGAACCCAAGCCCGCGCCGCCGCCGCTGCCTTCCGATCTGCAAGCCTGGCTCGACCAGCAGGAGCGCGAGATCCTCGTGCGCGCGCTGCACGAGAGCGGCTTCAACCGCACGGCCGCCGCCGCGCGGCTGGGCATGAGCCTGCGCCAGATCCGCTACCGCATCGCGCGCCTGGGCATCTCCACGCCCAACGGCGACGACGGCACCACCGCGCATGCCGACGACTGACGACCCCGTCACCCCACCGGCCGGCGACGACGGACTCTGGCGCGCCGGCTGGTACCGCTTCGCCAAGGCCCTGCCCTCGCCCAACTTCGGCCCGCGCCCCGTCGGCGCGCAGACCGACCTGATCGTGCTGCATTCCATCAGCCTGCCGCCGGGCGAATACGGCGGCGACGCGGTGCAGCAGCTCTTCACCAACCGGCTCGACTGGGACGCGCACCCGTACTTCCAGTCGATCCGCGGGCTTGAGGTGTCGTCGCATTTCTATGTGCGCCGCAACGGCGAGCTCTGGCAGTTCGTGAGCTGCGAGGACCGCGCCTGGCACGCCGGCGTGTCGTCGTGGCGCGGGCGCAGCAACTGCAACGACGACTCGGTCGGCATCGAGCTCGAAGGCCTCGAGGGCGAACGCTTCGAGGAGGCGCAGTACGAGACGCTGGCCAGCCTCTGCGCCGCGCTCGCGCAGCACTACGCCATCGCCCACATCGCCGGCCACGAGCACATCGCACCCGGTCGCAAGCAGGACCCCGGCACCGGTTTCGACTGGCGCCTGCTGCGCGAACAGCTCGGCTGGAATCCACAGATGTTTCCCGAGCAGGTGGTCGCGCGCTAATTTTTTCAATCGCTCCGTGGCCCGCGATGCGCCGCTCTCGCAGCGCAGCAATCTCGCAAGCGCAGGCACGCGACGTAGCAACCATGCGGCCTGCAGGCCCAAATCGCCTTGCAAGCCGCGCCCCGTGCGGGTTGCGCCACCATGGGCCAGTATTCACGCGGCATCGCTGGCGATGCGCTGGATGCGGCGCAATTCCTGTAAGGGTTGCGTCCATAGGAAAACACTACCTGTAGTGGCTTGTAGGGCACAGACACCCTAGATATAGTGTCTTCCCGTTCGGCAACAACGCCGACGCAAGGCCCGCGAGGCCTTGCCAACCAACAAGAATTGCACAACCGAGAGGAAGCGAATGCAAACTGCACTGAACACCCCGTCGACCCCCCGCGCCGTCCCCGCGACGCCGCAGCAGCAACAAGACACTGCGGGCTCGCCCACCGGTCAGAACCTCGCGCACTACCAGATCATCCGCCGCAACGGCGCCGTCGTTCCCTTCGAACCGAACAAGATCGCCATCGCCATGATGAAGGCCTTCCTGGCGGTGCACGGCACCCAAGGCGCGGCTTCCGCCAGCGTGCGCGAGACCGTCGACACGCTGACGCAAGGCGTGATCCGCGCCATGGTCCGCTCGCGTCCGGGCGGCGGCACCTTCCACATCGAAGACGTGCAGGACCAGGTCGAGCTCGGCCTGATGCGCGGCGGCCACCATGAAATCGCGCGCGCCTACGTGCTGTACCGCGAACGCCGCACCCAGGAACGTTCGAAGCAAGGCGAGCAGGACGTGCCCGCCGCACCGGCGCTGCACGTGCTCGACAACGGCGAGCGCGTGGCGCTGGACCTGAACGAGCTCAAGGGCCTGATCGAATCGGCCTGCCAGGGCCTGGGCGACAGCATCACCGCCGCCCCCATCGTCGCCGAGACGATGCGCAACCTGTACGACGGCGTGCCGCTGGACGAGGTCTACAAGGCCTCCATCCTGGCCGCCCGCACGCTGATCGAGAAGGACCCCGACTACACCTTCGCCACCGCGCGCCTGCTGCTGCACACGATCTTCAAGGAAATCATCGGCCGCGAAGTGATGCCGGTCGAGCGCGCCACCGCCTACGCCGACTACTTCCCGCAGTTCATCAAGAAGGGCGTCGAGAACGAGCTGCTCGACGAGAAGCTGCTGCAGTACGACCTGCCCCGCCTGGGCGCCGCCCTGAAGGCCGAGCGCGACAACCAGTTCGACTACCTGGGCCTGCAGACCCTGTACGACCGCTACTTCCTGCACGTGCGCAAGACCCGCATCGAGCTGCCGCAGGCGTTCTTCATGCGCGTGGCCATGGGCCTGTCGCTGAACGAAATCGACCGCGAAGCCCGCGCCATCGAGTTCTACGAAGTGCTGTCTTCGTTCGACTTCATGTCGAGCACGCCCACCCTGTTCAACGCCGGCACGCTGCGCTCGCAACTCTCGAGCTGCTACCTGACCACCGTGCCCGACGACCTGGACGGCATCTACGAGTCGATCAAGGAAAACGCGCTGCTGTCGAAGTTCGCCGGCGGCCTGGGCAACGACTGGACCCGCGTGCGCGCACTGGGCAGCCACATCAAGGGCACCAACGGCGAATCGCAAGGCGTGGTGCCGTTCCTGAAGGTGGTGAACGACACGGCCGTGGCCGTGAACCAGGGCGGCAAGCGCAAGGGCGCCGTCTGCACGTACCTGGAAACCTGGCACCTCGACATCGAGGAGTTCCTGGAGCTGCGCAAGAACACCGGCGACGACCGCCGCCGCACGCACGACATGAACACCGCCAACTGGATCCCCGACCTGTTCATGCGCCGCGTGATGGAAAAGGGCACCTGGACGCTGTTCTCGCCCTCCAACGTGCCTGACCTGCACGACCTGTTCGGCGCCGACTTCGAGAAGGCCTACGTCGCCTACGAAGAAAAGGCCGCCCGCGGCGAGATCAAGCCCGCGCGCACCCTCCAGGCCTCGGACCTGTGGCGCAAGATGCTCACGATGCTGTTCGAGACCGGCCACCCCTGGATCACGTTCAAGGACGCCTGCAACGTGCGCTCGCCGCAGCAGCACGCCGGCGTGGTGCACTCGTCGAACCTGTGCACCGAGATCACGCTGAACACCAGCGACACCGAAACCGCCGTGTGCAACCTGGGTTCCGTGAACCTGCTGCAGCACCTGAAGGACGGCAAGGTCGACCAGGAAAAGCTCAAGCGCACCATCTCGACCGCGATGCGCATGCTCGACAACGTGATCGACATCAACTACTACGCCGTGAAGAAGGCGCGCGACTCGAACCTGCGCCACCGTCCGGTCGGCCTGGGCCTGATGGGCTTCCAGGACGCGCTGTACGAACTGCGCATTCCCTACGCCTCGCAAGAAGCCGTGCAGTTCGCCGACGAGTCGATGGAAGCCATCTGCTACCACGCCTACTGGGCCTCGACCGAGCTGGCCAAGGAACGCGGCAAGTACTCCAGCTACAAGGGCTCGCTGTGGGACAAGGGCATCCTGCCGATCGACTCGCTCGACCTGCTCGAGAAGGCCCGCGGCGGCTACGTCGAAGTGGACCGCTCGGCCACCCTCGACTGGGATTCGCTGCGCGCCAAGATCAAGGCCGACGGCATGCGCAATTCGAACTGCGTGGCCATCGCCCCCACGGCGACCATCTCGAA
Organism: Variovorax sp. FW305-3-2-15-B-LB1; assembly: GCF_058787635.1. NCBI lineage: Bacteria > Pseudomonadati > Pseudomonadota > Betaproteobacteria > Burkholderiales > Comamonadaceae > Variovorax > Variovorax sp. FW305-3-2-15-B-LB1. Next base: position 27,732 of record NZ_JBYSZY010000053.1, read on the forward strand.
CATCATCGGCGTGGACGCCTCGATCGAACCCTGCTTCGGCAACCTGTCGGTCAAGTCGAACCTGTCGGGCGAATTCACCGTCATCAACCACTACCTGGTGCGCGACCTGAAGCGCCTGGGCCTGTGGGACGACGTGATGGTCATGGACCTGAAGCACTTCGACGGTTCGCTGCGTCCCATCGACCGCGTGCCGCAGGACGTGAAGGCGCTGTACGCCACCGCGTTCGAAGTCGAAACCACGTGGCTGGTGGAAGCCGCCGCGCGTCGCCAGAAGTGGATCGACCAGGCGCAGTCGCTGAACATCTACATGGCCGGCGCCTCGGGCAAGAAGCTCGACGACACCTACAAGCTCGCCTGGCTGCGCGGCCTGAAGACCACGTACTACCTGCGCACGCAGAGCGCGACGCACGCTGAAAAGTCGACGGTGCAATCGGGCCGTCTCAACGCGGTGTCGTCGGGCAACGACGCACCCTCGGGCATGAGCGCACTCGAAGCCGCCGCTGCTGCAGCGAAGGCACAGATGAGCGCGATGCCCGCCACCGACATCGCGTTCTGCGGTGTCGACGATCCGACCTGCGAAGCCTGCCAGTGATGTGCAAGTGAAGCGTCAACACACAAGACGCTTCGATCGATCAGCGAGGTGCTCGCACAAGTGAAAAGCGCGCGACGTTCAATCAATCAAGGCATTGACTGACGTCGCGCGATGCATGCGAGCAACATAACAACCCCATAAATGGCGCACGATGTGAACGAGCACTTTGCAACTCACATCGTTGCTCCGATAATTGCGCATTGGATTTTTCTATGTTGACCTGGGACGAAGAAGTCAAGCCCTCCTTACCAAAGGATATGCAACAAGGATTGCAGCAGCACCACGCATCGACCGGCGGTCTTTCCGCTGGCCGCGCGGTCGCCGCTCCGACTTCGTCGCTTGCACAACCCGCCACTGCCACCGCACCGGTGGCCGCCGCTGCAGGCCAGCGCGTCAAGGCTTCCGACAAGCGGATCATCAACGGCCAGACCGACGTCAACCAGTTGGTGCCGTTCAAGTACAAGTGGGCCTGGGAAAAGTACCTCGCCACCTGCGCCAACCACTGGATGCCGCAGGAAGTGAACATGACGCGCGACATCGCGCTGTGGAAAGACCCGAACGGCCTGACCGAAGACGAGCGCCGCATCGTCAAGCGCAACCTCGGCTTCTTCGTGACCGCCGACTCGCTGGCCGCCAACAACATCGTGCTGGGCACCTACCGCCACATCACGGCTCCCGAGTGCCGCCAGTTCCTGCTGCGCCAGGCCTTCGAGGAAGCGATCCACACGCACGCGTACCAGTACATCGTCGAGTCGCTCGGCCTGGACGAGAGCGAGATCTTCAACGCCTACAACGAAGTGCCGTCGATCCGCGAGAAGGACCAGTTCCTGATCCCGTTCATCGACGCCATCAGCGACCCGAACTTCAAGACCGGCACGCACGAGACCGACCAGACGCTGCTCAAGTCGCTCATCGTGTTCGCCTGCCTGATGGAAGGTCTCTTCTTCTACGTCGGCTTCACGCAGATCCTCGCGCTGGGCCGCCAGAACAAGATGACCGGCGCTGCCGAGCAGTACCAGTACATCCTGCGCGACGAGTCGATGCACTGCAATTTCGGCATCGACCTGATCAACCAGCTCAAGCTCGAGAATCCTGGCCTGTGGACCGCAGAGTTCAAGGCCGAGATCAAGGACCTCTTCATGAAGGCCGTCGAGCTCGAATACAAATACGCCGAAGACACCATGCCGCGTGGCGTGCTCGGCATGAACGCCTCCATGTTCAAGGGCTACCTGCGCTACATCGCCAACCGGCGCGCGCAGCAGATCGGCCTCGAAACGCTCTTCCCGAACGAGGAAAACCCGTTCCCCTGGATGAGCGAAATGATTGACCTGAAGAAAGAGCGCAACTTTTTCGAAACCCGCGTGATCGAGTACCAGTCGGGTGGTGCGCTCTCCTGGGATTGAATTTTTCGATACACAACAATTCATGAATTCAAGAATTGCCCTTGCCACCGACTGCGCCAAAGAGCGCGGCATGGACGAGGGCTCAGGTGTTCATGGTGCTGGGGCTCAGATTCCAACGCCATGAATCGCTTCACGCTCCCAACGCGCGTGGAGTGCTTCAATAGGTTGATTTTTTCAACTTGATCAAGGAGAAATAGAAATGGCAACTGCAAAGAAAGCGCCGGCCAAGAAGGCCGCTGCAAAGAAGGCTCCGGCTAAGAAGGCTGTCGCCGCGAAGAAGGCTCCGGCCAAGAAGGTCGCGGCCAAGAAGGCTCCGGCTAAGAAGGCTGTCGCCAAGAAGGTCGTAGCGAAGAAGGCTCCGGCAAAGAAGGTCGCGGCCAAGAAGGTTGCAGCCAAGAAGGTCGTAGCGAAGAAGGCTGCACCGGCGAAGAAGGCCGCTGCCAAGAAGGCTCCGGCAAAGAAGGCCGCCGCCAAGAAGGCGCCTGCCAAGAAGGCCGTAGCGAAGAAGGCGCCTGCCAAGAAGGCTGCTGCCAAGAAGGCCCCTGCGAAGAAGGCTGCCGCCAAGAAGGCCCCTGCCAAGAAGGCCGCGGCCAAGAAAGCCGCGAAAAAGCCCGCTGCCAAGCCTGCCGCTGCTGCCAAGAAGCCTGCTGCCAAGAAGGCCGCCGCGCCTGCGAAGGCTGCCGTAGCGCCTGCCCCTGCGGCGCAAACGACGCTGAATCCCCAGGCAGCCTGGCCGTTTCCGACGGCCAGCAAGCCCTGAGTGAATTCTCAGCGGCCTTGAAAGGCACGAAGCCCGGCACCGCAAGGTGCCGGGCTTTTTTCATGGGCGCCCGCTGTCGCCGAATCGCCGAAGCGATGTGGGCGGGTCGTCAGCGAATCACAGGTCGAGCGTCGCGCGATCGATCTGGTAGTTCTGCGGTCCGCGCTGCGCGATCTTGAGCGCACCGATGCGGTTGCCAAGCGCGGCGCAGCGCGCCAGCGGCCATTCCTTTTCCAGGCCGTACAGCAGGCCACCGCGCCATGCATCGCCGCAGCCCGTGGGCTCGACCACGGCCGTGGGCGTCACGCCGGGCACGTGCTCGCGCTCGCCACCGGTCCACACCTCGCAGCCCTCGGCCGCCAGCGTGACCACGAGGCCGCGCACGCGCTGCGAGATCTCGGCCAGGCTCCAGCCGGTGCGCTGCGACAGCATCTTGCCTTCGTAGTCGTTGACGACGACCCAGCTCGCGAGCTCGATGAAGTGGCGCAGCGCGTCGCCGTCGAACATCGGCAGGCCCTGGCCCGGATCGAACACGAAGGGAATGCCGGCGGCGGCGAACTGCTCGGCGTGCTGCAGCATCGCCTCGCGGCCGTCGGGCGCGATGATGCCGAGCTTGATGTCCTCGCGCGGCACCACCTTCGTGATGTGCGCCTGCTGCATCGCGCCGGGATGGAACGCCGTGATCTGGTTGTTGTCCGTGTCGTTCATGATCATCGCCTGCGCGGTGAAGGTGTCGTCGAGCTGACGCACGAACTCCGTGCTGATGCCCAGCGTGCGCATGCGCTCGGCGTAGTCGGCGCCATCGCTGCCCAGCGTGGCCATCGGCAGCGCCGTGCCGCCCAGGGCGTTGAGGCTGTAGGCGATGTTGCCGGCGCAGCCGCCGAAGTCACGGCGCAGGCCCGGCACCAGGAACGACACATTCAGGATGTGCAGCTGGTCCGGCAGGATCTGGTCGGCGAACCGGCCTTCGAAAGTCATGATGGTGTCGAACGCGAGGGAACCGCAAATCACTGCTGCCATGGGTGGACCGTAGGTTGGATGAGAAAGGAAACGAACGGCGCGCGTGTCGGCGCTCCGCTCAGGGATAGAAAGCTTCGACGCGGTAGCCCGCGATCGGCGGCAGTGCCGCCGCTTCGCTGGCCGACAGGGTCAGTGGCAGCGAGGCCGCGCGGTCGGCACGCGCCGCCAGCACGCCCGGCGCGCCGTAGTCGGTGGGCGTCAGCACGCGCCGCACGACAGCTTGTTCCTGCGTGTCGAGCAGCGACAGCTCGATGGCCGGCATCGCGAGCGGCACGGTCGCCGCATTGCGCAAGGTGAAGCTCAGACGGTAGTCGTTGCCGCCGCTCTTCTCGCGCGCGAAGGCCGCGCCCTCGATCACGATGTCGCCGATCTGGCGCAGCGCCGCGAGCTCGCAACCGGTGTACTGACACAGCGCCGACAGCGCGGGCCGCAGGTTCGGCTGGCGCGCCACGATGCCGTCGCGCTCGTGGCGAACGATCTGCACGATGAGGGCCAACGCCGCGAGCACGGCCAGCAGCACGAGCAGACGACGCACGCCCTTGCGCTGCCAGAAGCCGACAGCCTTTTCGGTCGGCTCGTCTTCTTCGGCGAAGGGATGCTCTTCAGGCGCCTCGAAGGTCGCGGAGAGCGAGAAGTCCGGCTCGCCTTCGGCCCGCACGCCGGGACCCGGCAGCGGTGCGGCAGCCTCTTCGTGTTGCGCATCGCGGGCCTTGGCGTTCGCGATCTTGGCCGACTTGGCGCGCGCACGGCGCAGCGCCTTCTGGATCAGGAGCTGGTCGTGGTCCTTCTCTTCCTGCTCGCGCTCCGCGGCCGCGCCGTCGTCGTTCTCGCCGGTCGCTGCAACCAGCCCGCGCAGCGCCGAGCTGCGCGGCAGGTCGGGCAAGGGCGGCGCAGGCGGCGGTGATGCGAGCGGCGGTGCGCCGAGGTTCAGGTCGATGTTCGGAAACGGCGGCAGCGAACTCGCGGGCGGACGCCATGCGGGTTCGGTGGCGTCGAGGTCGGACCAGGGCTCGTCCGCGGCGAGGCCGTGTGCGGGCAGCGTCAGCTCGAAAGGCAGCGGGGACGCAGCCGGCGCGACGTTGGTGGCAGCGGTCGACAGTCCGGCTTCGTCTTGCGGGGCAGGCGGTGGTGCCTGCGGCTCGGACTCGTCGTCGAGAAAGTCGGCCTCCTCGACCGCCGGCCGTGCGGCCGCCAGGTCGAGGCGTGCGTCGTCGAAAGACGCCACCAGTGCGGCCATCGAAGACATCGGCGAAGCTGCCGACGTGGGTGCGGGCGCCGGCGCGGCGGGTGCGGACACCGCACCGTCGGGCGCCTCCTGCAGGTCGAGCGTGGCATCGAACACATGGCTGCAGCGGCCGCAGCGCACCCAGCCGTCCGAGATGCGAAGCTGGTCGCGCACCACCTTGAAGGTGGTGGTGCAGGCGGGGCAACGCGTGACGAGGCTCATGACCGGGCGATTGTAGGGTTGGGCCCCCGCCGTGCAGGCAGGCGCCCGGGGCGCCCGCGGTGCGAGCGCCCGGCCGCGCGCTTCAGCAGCGCGCGGTCATGAGGATCCAGCCGTCCTCGGTGTCGCTGACTTCGAGCGCGGCGTACGGCGCGTAGGCCGCCTTGAGCTCGTCGGCCTGGCGCTCGAGGATGCCGGCCAGCACCAGCGAACCGCCAGCGGCCACATGGCTGCGCAGCAGCGGCGCCAGCACCTTGAGCGGCGTCGCGAGGATGTTGGCGAGCACCGTCTGGTACTCGCCCTTCGCTGCTTCGGGCAGGCCGGCGTTCAGCTGCACGCCGTTGGCCTCGGCGTTGAGCCGGGTCGAGGAGACCGCGGCTTCGTCGATGTCGACGGCGTCGATGTTGCGCGCACCGAACTTGGCCGCGCCGATGGCCAGGATGCCGGAACCGCAGCCGTAATCGAGCACGCGCTGGTCGGCAAAAGCGCCCTCGCCTTGCGTCGCGATCCAGCGCAGGCACATGCGCGTGGTCGGGTGCGTGCCCGTGCCGAAGGCCAGGCCCGGGTCGAGCCGGATCACCTGCTTGGCCTGCGCGGGCGGCTCGTGCCAGGTGGGCACGATCCAGAATTCGGGCGTGATCTCGACCGGCGCGAACTGCGATTGCGTGAGCCGCACCCAGTCCTGGTCCGGCACCGGCGCCACGCCGAGCACCGCGCAGCCTTCGAAGAAGTCCTGCAGCGCGAGCACCGAGGCCGCCTCGTGGGCGGCCGCTTCGTCGGGGAACAGCGCGATCACGCGCGAACGCTGCCAGCCCTCCTTGGGCGGCGGCATGCCGGGCTCGCCGAACAGGGCCTGCTCGGCATCGGTCTGCGCATCGGCGTCTTCGACCGACACGCTCAACGCATCGAGTGCGTCGAGCGCATCGCCGAGCATTTCGACCCGGTCTTCCGGCGCCATGAGGCGGAGTTCAAACATTACAAAGGTCCCTCTTCATCAGGAACACCGAGGAACCGGCTTTGCCGGGCCTCTGGTGTTGCCCCCTGCAAGGGGGTTGGCGTCGCGACACGAAGTGCGCACAGCCTGGGGGTGTTCAACGCTTATGCGCCGCGAGCCACTCTTCCAGGTAGTGGATGTTCGTGCCGCCGCTCATGAACTTGGCGTCGACCATCAGCTCGCGGTGCAGCGGCATGTTGGTCTGGATGCCTTCGATCACCGTCTCGTTCAGGGCCGTGCGCATGCGCGCCATGGCCTGTTCGCGGGTGTCGCCGTACACGATGATCTTGCCGATCATCGAGTCGTAGTTCGGGGGCACGAAGTAGTTGGTGTACACGTGCGAGTCGACGCGAACGCCCGGGCCGCCCGGCGGGTGCCACATGGTGATGCGGCCCGGCGACGGCGTGAACTTCCACGGGTCTTCGGCGTTGATGCGCACCTCGATGGCGTGGCCGCGCATCTCGATCTGGCGCTGCGTGAACGGCAGCTTCTCGCCGGCGGCGACCATGATCTGCGTCTTCACGATGTCGATGCCGGTGGTGAACTCCGTGACCGGATGCTCCACCTGCACGCGCGTGTTCATCTCGATGAAGTAGAACTCGCCGTTCTCGTACAGGAACTCGAAGGTGCCGGCGCCGCGGTAGCCGATCTTCTTGCAGGCGGTGGCGCAGCGTTCGCCGATCTTCTCGATCAGCTTGCGCGGAATGCCGGGGGCCGGCGATTCCTCGATCACCTTCTGGTGACGCCGCTGCATGGAGCAGTCGCGCTCGCCCAGGTAGACGGCGTTCTTGTGCTTGTCCGCGAGGATCTGGATTTCGATGTGGCGCGGGTTCTGGAGAAACTTCTCCATGTACACGGCCGGATTGTTGAAGGCCGCGGCGGCTTCCGCCTTGGTCATCTGGATCGCGTTGACCAGCGCCGCCTCGGTGTGCACCACGCGCATGCCGCGGCCACCGCCGCCGCCTGCCGCCTTGATGATGACCGGGTAGCCGATCGCGCGGGCGATGCGCTTGTTGGTGGCGGCGTCGTCGGACAGTTCGCCTTCCGAGCCGGGCACGCAGGGCACGCCGGCCTTGATCATGGCCTGCTTGGCCGAGACCTTGTCACCCATCGTGCGGATGTTGTCGGGCGTCGGGCCGATGAACTGGAAGCCGCTTTGCTCCACGCGTTCGGCGAAATTGGCGTTCTCGCTCAGGAAACCATAGCCGGGGTGGATGGCTTCGGCATCGGTCACCTCGGCGGCCGAGATGATGGCCGGCATGTTGAGGTAGCTCAGGCCCGAAGGCGCCGGGCCGATGCACACGGCTTCCTGCGCCAGCTTGACGTACTTGGCTTCGCGATCGGCTTCGGAATAGACCATCACGGCCTTGATGCCCATTTCGCTGCAAGCGCGCTGGATCCGAAGGGCGATCTCCCCCCGGTTTGCAACCAGAATCTTCTTGAACATGCTTACTCGATGATGAACAGCGGCTGGCCGTATTCGACCGCCTGGCCGTTTTCGCCGAGGATCTGCGTGACCGTGCCGGCCTTGTCGGCCTCGATTTCGTTGAGGATCTTCATCGCCTCGATGATGCAGAGCGTGTCGCCCTCGTTCACCTTGCTGCCGACTTCGACGAAAGCCGCAGCGCCCGGGCTGGACGAACGGTAGAAGGTGCCGACCATCGGCGACTTCACGGCATGGCCGCTCGGTGCGGCTTCGACGGCGGGGGCCGCGGCAGCCGGAGCGGCGGCACCGGCCACGGCGGGCGCTGCCACGGCGGGCGCGGCGGCCAGGGTCTGCACGTACTGCACGGGGGCGGCACCGCCACCCTTGACGATGCGGACCTTGCCTTCGGTCTCGGTGATTTCCAGTTCGGAAATATTCGATTCGGACACCAGATCGATCAGTGTCTTGAGTTTGCGCAGATCCATGGGACTCCAGTGCCAGCTTTGCCGGTCTTTAGGAAAGAACTTGACCGAAAACCGTCGATTTTCGGCGTTTGGCGTCTAACGCCAGCTTGTGTATTTAAATTCTAACCGTGAACAAGTTGGCGTCGCCAAGCGTCCAGGTCGGTCGTTTCAAGCTTGCCCATTTTACGAGCCAGCACCGAACCGTCGGCATGGAGCACCAAGGTGAACGGCAGGCCGCCCCCGGTGTTGCCTAGATTCTTCACCAGTTCCATGCCTTGCAAACCGGCCAATGCGGTCGGGTAGGTGACCGGCGTGCGCTGCATGAACTTGCGCACCGCACTGGGCTGGTCGATGGCCAATCCCACCACTTGCCAGCCGTTGACGCTATGTTCGCGGAAAAAGGCGTCGATCATCGGCATTTCTTCGACGCAGGGCGGGCACCAGGTGGCCCAGAAGTTGAGCAGCACGGGCTTGCCGCGCAGACTCGACAGGGCCAGCTCGCCGCCCTCGGGGCGCTCGAAGCGCTGGTCCCAGAACATGGCGGCATCGAGCTTTTCGCCGCCGGTGGCCGCGACGCCGCTGTCATTGCGCTCCCGCCACCAGGCGCCGGCAATGCCGGCCGCGGCAGCGACTGCCGCCACGCCGGCATACAGCATGCCGCGTCGTGTGGGCGTTGAAGTCATTACTGGTCCTTTTCTTGTTCAATGCGTCGGCGCAGCGCGTTCAGGTCGCCGCGCGGCGCGCGCCCCTGGGCGTCGGGCTTGAGGGCGCCGCGCAGGTCGTCGAGGTCGTACACCAGCAGGTGGACCCCGATTTCCTCGCCCAGCGCCCGGCTCGGCGCGTGGACGCTGAGGGCTTCGACCTGCTCGCCATGGAAGCCGGTCACCATGCGCGGCTCGTAGTCCACGTGGTGATCGATCAGGGCGATTTCGGCCGACTTGGAATCATCGCAGAACAATTGAATATAAATGTCTGACAAACGTGTGGCCGTGCCGTGCCAGACGGCGCCGCCCACATGCGGCCGGAACACGGCCATGCGCTCCATCCACTCGAGCGCGAGCAGGCGCAGCGCGTGCAGTTCCTGGGGCTGGGTGTCGGCGCAGAAGACCGCGATGTAGTCGCGCACCTCGGCCTCGACCTCGTCGTTGTTGGGCAGCGCGGTGCGCGTCGGGAGGCCGAGTTCGCGCAGCGCCCGACGCTTGGCCGGGCCGTACTCAAGCCCCTCCTCGACGACGAGTCGGGCGGCAACGGCGGCGATTTCACGCTTGGACGTGTCCATCGGGGCATTTTGCCCGCTGCGGACGTCCCTCACATGAACATCAGTACGGCGCCCGGGGCGAAGCCGCCGGGGCACCCGCAGCGCCTCCCTAGAATTGGCCGATGCACATTCATATTCTGGGTATCTGCGGCACGTTCATGGGTGGTGTGGCCGCCCTCGCACGCGAAGCAGGCCACCGGGTCACGGGCTGCGACGCCGGCGTGTACCCCCCGATGAGCGACCAGCTGCGCGCGCTCGGCATCGACCTGATCGAAGGCTTCGGCGCCGACCAGCTGGCCCTCGCCCCCGACATGTTCGTGGTCGGCAACGTGGTCTCGCGGGCCCGGCTGCCCGACGGCAGCCCCAAGTTCCCGCTGATGGAAGCCATCCTCGACGCCGGCAAGCCCTACACCAGCGGCCCGCAGTGGCTGGCCGAGCACGTGCTGCAGGGCCGCCATGTGCTGGCGGTGGCCGGCACGCACGGCAAGACGACCACCACCTCGATGCTCGCCTGGGTGCTCGAACAGGGCGGCAAGGCACCCGGCTTCCTGGTCGGCGGCGTGCCGCTGGACTTCGGCGTTTCGGCCCGCCTCGGCGACGGCCCGGCCTTCGTGATCGAGGCCGACGAGTACGACACCGCCTTCTTCGACAAGCGCAGCAAGTTCGTTCACTACCGGCCGCGCACCGCGGTGCTGAACAACCTGGAGTTCGATCACGCCGACATCTTCGACGATCTGGCCGCCATCGAGCGCCAGTTCCATCACCTCGTGCGCACCGTGCCCGGCACCGGGCGCCTGGTGGTGAACGCCACCGAAGAGAGCCTGCAGCGCGTGCTGGCCCAGGGCTGCTGGAGCGAACTCGCCCGCTTCGGCGATGGCGGTCCGGCCACGGAGTGGCAGGCGCGCGGCACGCACGACGCCTTCGACGTGCTGCACCGCGGCGAGGTGGTCGGCCGGGTCGAGTGGGAACTCTCGGGCCTGCACAACCAGATGAACGCGCTGGCCGCCATCGCGGCGGCCGACCACGTGGGCGTGCCGCCGGCCGATGCGGCCCGCGCGCTCGGACGCTTTCGCAACGTGCGCCGCCGCATGGAGCTGCGCGGCACGGTCGAGGGCCAGGGCGGCGCGATCACCGTCTACGACGACTTCGCGCACCATCCCACCGCGATCCGCACCACGCTCGACGGACTGCGCAAGAAGCTCGACGACGCCGGCAAGCAAAGTGAGCGCATCCTCGCAGCCTTCGAGCCGCGCAGCAACACGATGAAACTGGGCGTGATGGCCGCGCAGCTGCCGTGGAGCCTGGAGTCGGCCGACCTGTCGTTCTGCCACACCGCCGGTCTCGACTGGGACGCGGCCGCTGCGCTGGCGCCGATGGGCGCGCGCGCCCAGGTCGCCGGCGCCATCGAGCCGCTGGTGCAGCAGGTCGTGGCCGCGGCGCGGCCCGGCGATCACATCGTCTGCATGAGCAACGGCGGCTTCGGCGGCGTGCACGAGAAACTGCTGGACGCCCTGCGCGCCGCCCACGGATGATGAACGGCATGCGCGCGCGTGAGCTGATCGATACCCTGAAGCTCCAGCCCCACCCCGAGGGCGGCTGGTATGCCGAGGTATTCCGGTCGGCCGCGAGCGTGACGCCCGCCGACGGCCGCGCGCCGCGCAGCGCGCTGACCAGCATCTATTTCCTGCTCGAAGCCCACCAGCATTCGCGCTGGCACCGGGTGCTGTCGGACGAAGTCTGGGTGCACCTGGAAGGCGTGCCGCTGGCGCTGTGGACCTGCGATGCCACGATGCGGACCGCGCCGGCCCACGTGAAGCTGGGCCCGGTCGATGTGCACGGCACCCGGCCGCAGCACGTGGTGCCTGCCGGCCAGTGGCAGGCCGCGCGCCCGATCCAGGGCCACGCGAGCGGCGACTACACGCTGGCCGCCTGCATGGTCGGGCCGGGCTTCGACTTCAGCGATTTCTCGCTGGTGCCGCCCGACAGCGACGAAGCGGCGTCGATGCGGCACCACTGGCCCGACCTGGCCAGCATGCTCTAACTAACTACGCTTCAGCCCCGGCGCTGCTTGACGGCTTGAGACAGGGTCTCGAGCACCTGCACCGAATCGTCCCAGCCGATGCAGGCATCGGTGATGCTCTTGCCGTACTCCAGGCCCGCGAGCTGGTCCTTGCCCGGCGTGAACTTCTGGGCGCCCGGCTGCAGGTGGCTTTCGATCATCACGCCGAACACGCGCTTCGAACCGCCGGCGATCTGGCCGGCGATGTCCTTGGCCACGTCGATCTGCTTCTGGTGCTGCTTGGAGCTGTTGGCGTGGCTGCAGTCGACCATGAGCGTGGGCGGCAGCTTGGCGGCTTCGAGGTCCTTGCAGGCCGCTTCGACGCTGGCGGCGTCGTAGTTCGGCGTCTTGCCGCCGCGCAGGATCACGTGGCAGTCGCGGTTGCCGTTGGTCTGCACGATCGCGACCTGGCCGTTCTTGTGCACCGACAGGAAGTGGTGGCCGCGCGCCGCCGCCTGGATGGCGTCGGTGGCGATGCGGATGTTGCCGTCGGTGCCGTTCTTGAAGCCGATGGGCGCCGACAGGCCCGAGGCCAGCTCGCGGTGCACCTGGCTTTCGGTGGTGCGCGCACCGATGGCGCCCCAGGCGATCAGGTCGCCGATGTACTGCGGCGAGATCACGTCGAGGAACTCGCTGCCCGCCGGCAGGCCCAGGCGGTTGATGTCGATCAAGAGCTGGCGCGCGATGCGAAGGCCTTCGTCGATGCGGTAGCTCTCGTCCAGGTACGGATCGTTGATGAGCCCCTTCCAGCCGACCGTGGTGCGCGGCTTCTCGAAGTACACGCGCATCACGATTTCCAGCGTGCCGGCGTACTTGTCGCGCTCGGCCTTGAGGCGGCGGGCGTATTCGAGGGCTGCGGCCGGGTCGTGGATCGAACACGGGCCCATGATCACCAGCAGCCGGTCGTCCTTGCCGGCCATGATGTTGTGGATGCCGCGGCGGGTGCCGGTGATCAGCGTTTCGATCGGCGTGCCGCGGATCGGGAAGAAGCGGATCAGATGTTCGGGAGGGGGGAGCACGTTGATGTCCTTGATGCGTTCGTCGTCGGTCTTGCTGGTTTTTTCGACGCTCGCATACCAGCTGTCGCCGGCGGGAGGGGTGTTCGTGCTCATGGTTCTCTTCCTTGTTGGTGTGAATGAAAAATCGTCAGGGCATAAAAAAACCGCCGGGGGCTGGAAGCCACCGGCGGTTCTGGGAGGGTGTTCGTTTGCTTTACGCGCTCGCCTCTCGTCCGCCGGAAACCGGGAACCAAAAGTAGGCAAAAAAGTAAGCGCGGAGGGCGGACATGTGGGCGGAATGTAGCACGGAAAACAAAAAACCGGCCAGGCGGCCGGGTCGGTGTTGTTTTTACCTGTAGCCCGATTCGTTGGCGTTGTGAATGATCCAGATCAGGTTGCCGCTGCTGAAATCGCCCATGCCGCCGCCTGCGAAGATCAGGCGGCCCTGGCCCTTGTAGGTCATCTCGAAGCGATGGCGGTCGCTGCCGAAGTAGAAGGGAATCCAGGCCTTGCCGGTGATGTAGGCGCCCTGGTCGGTGGGCTGGCCGGCGAGGTCGGTGACCTGCTTGGTGCTCATGCCGATCTGCAGGCGCGTGAACTTGCTGTTGCGCGCCGGGTTGCCGGTGATCTCGCCTTCGAAACCGTTCAGGCCCTTGACCGTGCGGCCGCTGCCGGCCTCGACCTTGGAAGAATCCACCACGTTGCCGCGTGCGTCCATGCCGGCCTTCGAACCGCTGGGCGCCGCAGGCGCGGCGGCGGCCGGGGCGGGTGCCGGTGCGGCGGCGGGCTGGCTGCCCGAACCGCCGCGCGATGCGCAACCGGCTGTGGCCAGCGCGACCACGGCGGTCGCGGCCCACAGCACGGCGGGCGAATTGATCCTGTTCCCCATTGAAATGCTCCTTGATTCGTCGTTCGCAAAAAGGAGCGCAGCTTAGCAACCGAATGAAACAACCGGCAAGTGCCGAAAGTCCTAAGCCGTTCCACCTACCGTCAGGCCGTCGATGCGAAGGGTCGGTTGGCCGACGCCCACAGGCACGCTCTGGCCTTCCTTGCCGCAGGTGCCGACGCCCGAATCGAGCGCCATGTCGTTGCCGATCATGGTCACGCGGGTGAGCGCGTCGGGGCCGTTGCCTACGATGGTCGCGCCCTTCACCGGGTACTGGATCTTGCCGTTCTCGACCCAGAAGGCCTCGCTGGCCGAGAACACGAACTTGCCGCTCGTGATGTCGACCTGCCCGCCGCCGAAGTTGGTGGCGTACAGGCCCTTCTTGATGCTGGCGACGATTTCCTGCGGGTCCTTGTCGCCGCCGAGCATGTAGGTGTTGGTCATGCGCGGCATCGGCACGTGGGCGTAGCTCTCGCGGCGGCCGTTGCCCGTGGGCTTGACCTTCATGAGGCGGGCGTTCATCGAGTCCTGGATGTAGCCCTTGAGGATGCCGTCCTCGATCAGCACGTTGCGCTGGCTGGCGTGGCCTTCGTCGTCCACGTTGAGCGAGCCGCGGCGGTCGGCGATGGTGCCGTCGTCGAGCACCGTGACGCCCTTGGCCGCCACGCGCTGGCCGATGCGGCCCGAGAACGCGCTCGAGCCCTTGCGGTTGAAGTCGCCCTCCAGGCCGTGGCCGATGGCTTCGTGCAGCAGGATGCCGGGCCAGCCCGAGCCGAGCACCACGGTCATCTCGCCGGCCGGGGCCGGACGGGCGTCGAGGTTGGTCAGCGCGGCCTTCACGGCGTGGTCGACGTACTCGGCGATCTGCGCGTCGGTGAAGTAGGCCAGGCCGAAACGCCCGCCGCCGCCGCCCGAGCCGACCTCGCGGCGCCCGTTCTGCTCGGCGATCACGGTGACCGACAGCCGCACCAACGGCCGCACGTCGGCCGCCAGCGTGCCGTCGGCGCGCGCCACCATCACCACGTCGTATTCGCTGGCCAGGCCGGCCATGACCTGCGCCACGCGCGGGTCGCGCGAGCGGGCGAGCTGCTCGACCTTCTCGAGCAGCTTCACCTTGGCCGTGCTGTCGAGCGTGGCAATGGGGTCGATGCCGCCGTAGAGCGAGCGGCTGGAGGCGATCTTGCGCGGCACCGTCTTCACGCGCGCGGTGCGCCCGGCGGAGGAAATGGAGCGCACCGTGCGCGCCGCGTCGAGCAACGAGGCCTCGGAGATGTCGTCCGAGTAGGCAAAGGCGGTCTTCTCGCCGCTCACGGCGCGCACGCCGACGCCCTGGTCGATGCTGAAGCTGCCGGTCTTGACGATGCCTTCCTCGAGGCTCCAGCCCTCGCTGCGGGTGTACTGGAAGTACAGGTCGGCATCGTCCACGCGGTGCGCGGTGATCTCGGCCAGGGCCTTGCTCAGGTGCGATTCGTCCAGGCCGAACGGCGTGAGCAGGAGCTGTTGCGCTATAGCCAAGCGCTCGATGGTGGGTTCGCGAGAGATCATGGCTGCCATTCTAGGCAGCCGCCCCCGTCCGTGCCGCCCCGGGGGACTCTAGTTCTGGGCGAGTTTGCGGGCCCGCGCGATCGACATCAGGATGCCCAGCCCCAGCCCCAGCGTGACCATGGCGGTGCCGCCGTAGCTGATGAACGGCAGCGGCACGCCCACCACCGGCAGGATGCCGCTGACCATGCCCATGTTCACGAAGGCGTAGGTGAAGAAGATCATGGTCACCGCCCCGGCCAGCAGGCGCGAGAACAGCGTGGGCGCGTTCAGCGCGATGGTCAGCCCGCGGAAGATCAGCAGGATGAAGGCCGCGATCAGCGCCAGGTTGCCGATCAGGCCGAATTCCTCGGAGTACGCCGCGAAGATGAAGTCGGTGGTGCGCTCGGGAATGAACTCGAGGTGCGTCTGCGTGCCCTGCATGAAGCCCTTGCCGCCCACGCCGCCCGAGCCGATGGCGATCATCCCCTGGATGATGTGGAAGCCCTTGCCCAGCGGGTCCTTGCTGGGGTCGAGCAGCGTGCACACGCGCTGCTTCTGGTAGTCGTGCAGCACGCGCCAGTCGACGCCGTCGACGCACAGCTGCGACTCGAAACCCACGATCAGCGTGATGGCCACCGCGCCGAGCACCACCGGCGGCACGATCAGCTTCCACGGCAGCCCGGCAAAGAAGATCACCGCCAGCCCGGCCGCCAGCACCAGCAGCGAGGTGCCCAGGTCGGGCTGCTTCATGATGAGCCCGACGGGCACCGCCAGCAGCAGCGTCGCCACCACGAAGTCGAGCGGGCGCAACTGGCCTTCGCGGCGCTGGAACCACCAGGCCAGCATCAGCGGCATCGCGATCTTGAGGATTTCGCTGGGCTGGATCACCACGCCCACGTTGATCCAGCGCTGGGCGCCCTTCTTGGTGATGCCGAACAGCGCCACCGCGATCAGCAGCGCCACCCCGGCCGCATACAGCGGCACGGCGAAGGCCATGAGCCGCTGCGGCGGCACCTGCGCCACCACGAACATGATGCCGCCGGCCAGCAGCATGTTGCGGCCATGGTCGAGAAAGCGCGTGCCATGGTCGTAGCCGGAGGAATACATGGTGAGCAGCCCGGCAAAGGCGAGCAGCATCACGGCAAAGGCCAGGAAGCCGTCGAAGCCCTGGAAGATGGGCGCAATGCGACGCGCCAGGGAGGGCTGGTTGAACACGGCAGACATGATGGGGGCGGATTATCCCCGCCC
>NZ_JBYSZY010000054.1:0-42723 GCF_058787635.1 Variovorax sp. FW305-3-2-15-B-LB1
CGGGTAGGGCGTGCCGGCCTTGGCGTTCTCGTAGGGCGAGAAGGTCTGGATGAACTCCCACTCGTCGGGCAGTTCCGGGTCGCCGTACTCCGCGATCCACGAGGCGCCGGCCGACAGCTGCGTGTAGCGCTTCATGTCGAGCAGCGCCACCTCGCTCACGATGGCGCCGTACAGCTGCGGGTACAGCGTGAGCATGTTGCCCATGAGCAGGCCGCCGTTGCTGCCGCCCATGGCGCCCAGGTGCGCGGGCGAGGTGATGCCGCGCGCGAACAGGTCCTGCGACACGGCCGCGAAGTCTTCGCAGGTGCGCAGCCGGTTCTCCTGCAGCGCGGCCTGGTGCCAGCGCGGGCCGTACTCGCCGCCGCCGCGGATGTTCGCCACCACGTACACGCCGCCGCGTTCGAGCCAGGCACGGCCGATGCCGCCGCTGTAGCTCGGCTCCAGCGAGATCTCGAAGCCGCCGTAGGCGTACTGCAGCGTGGGGTTCGTGCCGTCGGCCACCAGGTCTTTCGCAGCGATCTCGAAGTAGGGCACGCGCGTGCCGTCCGCCGAGGTCGCGAAATGCTGGCTCACGCGAAAGCGCGAGGCGTCGAAGAAGCCGGGGCTGTGCTTCAGCGGCTGCGGCTCGCCCTGGCCGAGGGTGCCGATGTACAGCGTGGTCGGCTGCAGGAAGCCGCTCACGGTCAGGAAGTAGTCGTCGCTCTCGGTCTCGTCGATGCCGCCGGCCGCCACGCACGAGAGCGCGGGCGCGCCGCCCAGGCTGTCGCGCGCCCAGTCGCCCAGGCCGTCCGCGGGCGGCGTGAGCACCTCCAGCCGGTTCACCACGTCGTGCATCACGTTGAGGATGAGGTGGTGGCGCGTCCACGAGTAGTCGTCGAGCGCGGTGGTGTCGTCGGGCTCGAACAGCAGCGTGAGCTCGCGCGCGCCGGCCATGTAGTCGTCGAAGCGCGCCGCCAGCAGCGAGCCGGCGGTGTAGGTGCGGCCGGCCACGCTCCAGTCTTCGCGCGGCTCGATCAGCAGCCACTCGCGCGTGACGCCGGTGTTGGCGTCGTCGGGCACGTCGATCTTGGCGAGCGTGCCGTCGGGCGCGCGCAGCCAGGTCTCGCTGTCGTAGAAGTCGATCTGGCGCGAGACGAAGTCGCGCTCGAAGCCGGGCGTGTGGTCGCTCCAGGCGCTCACCGACATGTCTTCGTGCGCGCCTTCGTACACGGTGACGGCCTCGGCCAGCGGCGTGCCGCGTTGCCACTCTTTCACCAGGCGCGGGTAGCTCGAGCTGGTCATGGAGCCGGGGCCGAAATCGGTGCCCACGTACAGGTGGTCGATGTCTTTCCAGGTGACGTGGTTCTTCGCCTCGGGCAGCGCGAAGCCGCCTTCGACGAACGACATGCTCACGAGGTCGAACTCGCGCACCACGTCGGCATCGGCGCCGCCGCGCGACAGCGAGATGAGGCAGCGCTCGTACGCGGGCTCGAGGCAGTCGGCGCCGTGCCAGACCCAGTTCTCGCCGTCCTGCGCGGCCAGAGCGTCGAGGTCGAGCACGGTCTCCCACGCGGGCTCGGGCGTGCGGTATTCATCGAGCGTGGTGCGGCGCCACAGGCCCTTGGGGTGCGCCTTGTCGCGCCAGAAGTTGTAGTACAGCGTACCGATCTTGCTGACCATCGGAATGCGTGCGTCCGAGTCGAGCACCTCGAGCAGGCCCTGCTCGATCGCCTCGAAGGCCGGCGACTGCGCATAGGTGTGAACGGCGCGTGCATTCTGCTGGCGAGCCCAGTCCAGAGCGGCTTCGCCGTCGATGTCTTCGAGCCAGAGATGGGGGTCGTCGTTGTGCGCAGAGGTCATGCGGCACAGTGTACGAAGCCCCCGTGAATGCGGCGGCCTGTGAGCAGTTGTTGCTGCATTCGAGGCGCGTCGATTTTTTCATTACATGTGGATGCGCGCCCCGGCCATCCTTGGGGCAAACCCCTGTCCCGGGCGTGCCTTCCCCCGGTGGAAACACTGAAGAAGCGAAGGCCCACGAACGCGATGCCCACGGTATCCTGCCGGACGGCGCATGCCCCAACGAGGAGAACCACACATGAAACACCTGAGCGGTCTTGATGCCACCTTCCTGCACCTGGAAACCCCCGAGATGCCGATGCACGTGGGTTCGCTCAACGTGCTGGACCTGCCCAAGGGCTACAAGGGCGACTTCTACGAAGACGCCAAGGCCTTCATGGCCAGCCGCATCCACCTGGCCGACGTGTTCACGCGCAAGCTCGCGCTGATGCCCTTCGACATGACCAATCCGGTGTGGGTCGAGGACGACGACATCGACCTCGACTACCACGTGCGCCACATCACGCTGCCCAAGCCCGGCACCAACCGCCAGCTGCAGCAGTACGTGGCACGGCTGCATTCCACGCTGATGGACCGCAGCCGGCCGATGTGGGAGTTCTTCATCATCGACGGCCTCAAGAGCGGCCAGGTGGCGCTGTACACCAAGGTGCACCACGCGGGCATCGACGGGCAGGCCGGCGTCGAGCTGGGCAAGGCCATCTTCGACCTCGAGGCCACGGGCCGCGTGATCAAGCCGCCGCGTGCGCGCCCGCGCAGCAACGGCTACCAGCTGGGCATGGCCGAGCTCGCCACGGCGGCGCTGCGCAACACGGCGCAGCAGTACGTGAAGCTCTTCAAGATGGCACCGGCCATCGCGCGTGCCATCGGCGGCCTGGCCCAGCCCGACGGGAAGGCGGCCGACAAGGCGGCCGCCACCGCGCCGAAGAAGTTCAATCTCTTCGCGCCGCGCACCTCGCTGAACGTGTCGATCACCAACCAGCGCACCTTCGCCGGGCGCACCATCTCGCTGGCCGAGACCAAGTACATCGCCAAGCACTTCGGCGTGTCGCTCAACGACGTGGTGCTGGCCACCGTGGCCGGCGCGCTGCGCCACTACCTGGCCGACAACAACGAGCTGCCGGCCAAGCCGCTGGTGGCCGGCGTGCCCGTGAGCCTGCGCGAGGCGGGCGACCAGACGGCCAACAACCAGGCCAGCATGATCCTCGTGAGCCTGGCCACCGACATCACCGATCCGCTGCAGCGGCTGAAGGCGATCAACGCCTCGTCGAATTCCTCGAAGTCGACGATGAACCGCTTCAAGGCCGTGATCCTGGACGACTTCCCGACCTTCGCCGCGCCCTGGCTGGTGTCGGGCATCGCGTCGATGGTGGGGCGCTCGGGCATCGTCAACCTGCTGCCGCCGGCGGCCAACGTGGCGGTCTCGAACGTGGCGGGCGCACCGTTCCCGATGTACTTCGCGGGGGCGCTGGTCACCTGCTACTACCCGGTGTCGATCGCCAGCCACGGCACCGCGCTCAACGTCACCGTGCAAAGCTACAACGGCCGCATGGACTACGGCCTGATCGCCTGCCGCCGCGCCGTGCCCGACATCACCGAGATCGGCGATTACCTGCTGGCCGAGCACAAGCTGCTGATGGAGCTGACGCAGAAGCACCCGGCCGTCTCCGGCGCGCCGGCCACACCGCCCAAGCCCGTGGCCGCCCCCGCGCCGGAAGCCGACGAAGAGGCCCGGGCCGCTGCGCCGGCCCGCAAGCCGGCCGCGCGCAAGAAGGCGCCGGTGAAGGCCGTCGCCGCCAAGAAGACGGCGCAGAAGGCCCCGGCCAAGGCCACGCCGGTCAAGGCGGCAGCGAAGAAAGCCCCTGCGAAGAAGGTTGCGGCGAAGAAGGCCGCACCCCGGCCCGCGGCCCGCAAGGCCGCCGCATCGCCCCGCGCCGCTGCGGCATGATCGACAGGGCCGGCCCGGCCTGGACAAAAAATTGGGGCAGTTGGACTAGTTTTCCAACCGTTCTAGTTTTCCAGGCCTAGGCCCTGCGGAAGATGATTGGCCCATCGCGATTCCCCGCGAGCCAATCAACTTCAAGGAAATCTCACATGTCCACGCAAACCAACATCGCTTCCGCCGCCATCCACGTCGTCGGCCAGTACAACGACGCCGGCAAGACCCTGGTCGGTGCCTACCGCACCGGCGTGCAACGCCTGCTGGGCGGTGCCGCTTCGCGCTA
Organism: Variovorax sp. FW305-3-2-15-B-LB1; assembly: GCF_058787635.1. Taxonomy (NCBI): domain Bacteria; kingdom Pseudomonadati; phylum Pseudomonadota; class Betaproteobacteria; order Burkholderiales; family Comamonadaceae; genus Variovorax; species Variovorax sp. FW305-3-2-15-B-LB1. The sequence goes on from NZ_JBYSZY010000054.1 coordinate 4,059, forward strand.
CAGCGAGTTCCTGGGCAACCGCCAGATCCCGCTGGTGAGCGAGCAGATCAAGGCCAACCTGATCGGCGCGCAAGAGAAGGTGCATGGCTTCCTGGCCAACCGCCTGGACATCGACACCAGCCGCATCGTGAACGTGATGGACCGCGTCGCTGCCGGCACCACCAGCGGCATCGAAACCGTCGCCAACCGCGTCGCCCAGATCGAATCGCCCGCCGCCACTACCGTGCTGAACGCCCTGTCGGCCGTGAACCAGCCCTTCGCCACCGTGTCGGTGCAGATCGCCGACCGCATCGTCGCCGGCACCAAGCAGATCGAAGCCCGTGTGAGCGGCACCGAAGAAGCCGCCCCCGTGCGCACCGTGAAGGCCAAGGTCGCTGCGGCCAAGAAGCCGGTTCGCCGCGCTGCCCGCAAGGCGGCCTGATCCCGGGGCGCTGACCGCGCCCTTTTCATTCCTTACGCCCCTGGAGCACCCACCGCATGGCGACCCGTCCCGATGACACTGCAAAGTTGAAGAAGAGGGCGGCGCCTGCGAAGAAGGCTCCGGCGGTCAAGAAGAAAGCCGCGCCCCGCAAGGCGGCGCCGGCTGCGAAAGCACCGCCCGCAGACACTGCTGCGGCCGGCACCAACAAGGCCGAAGCGCTGCTGCGCGCCGGCCTCAAGGCGCTGGACAACGTGCGCAACGACGTCGCCAAGCGCCAGGCCAACGTGATCGAAGGCCTGCTCGGCATCGGGCACGGCAAGGCCGACGCGGCCGGTGCCAAGGCGGCGCTGACGCGCGGCTTCCCCAGCCTGGACACCTTCGGCATCCGCAAGTTCGAGGACGTGTTCGACCAGCGTGTCGCCACCGCCCTGCAACGCCTGGGCATGCCCAGCGCCGACGAGGTGCAGGCCCTGCGCGACGAGGTGGCGCAGTTGCGCGAACGCCTCGCGACACTCGAGAAACCGTCCGGCCCACGCGCCAGTTCAGGCGGCTCCGGCGGCAAGCGCTGAGCGGCACACAACGCACGCAACACGCCGCTTGTGGCCAGCTCCAACACCACGCGCGATCGCATCCTGCAGACCAGCCTTGCGCTGTTCAACGCGGAAGGTCTTCCGGCCGTGTCCACGCACAAGATCGCGGCCGAGCTCGGCATGAGCCCGGGCAACCTGCACTACCACTTCAAGGCCAAGCAGCTGATCGTCGAATGGCTGTTCCGGCGCTTCGAGCAGCGGCTCGAGGTGCTCAACGGCTCGTCGGCGTCCATTGCCGCCATCGACGACCTGTGGCTGGCGCTGCACCTGCGCTTCGAGGCCATCGACGAGTACCGCTTCATCTACCGCGACATGGCCTTCCTGGCCAGCGAGTACCCGGCCCTGGGGCAACGCGCTCAGGCCATGACCGCGCAGAACCTGCTGGCGGCCCAGACGCTGTGCGAAGGGCTGGTGGCCTCGGGCGTGATCGAGACCAGCGCCGAGCAGGCGCGCATCCTCGCGCTGCAGATGGTCTTCACCACCACCTGCTGGCTCTCGTTCGAACGGCTGGTGCCGGGGCGTGACGCGCTGGCGCAGGCCGACCCCGGTTTGGCGGCTTTCTACACACTCACGCTGGTTTCTCCGTATGTTTCCAGCGAATCGAGGGCTTATCTTGATTACCTGAGGGGCAAATACCTCGGATAAATGAAGTCGTCGTCCGACGGGGCATGCAACTTCGCACCCCCATCGTCGTCCTACAGAAGAAAGAACAGAAAGGAAGCCGCCATCATGACCACCGCCACCCACGAACCCATCGCTCCGCCGTCGCGCCTGCTCTTGCTGGCCGAAGCGCGCGCCCTCTGGGAAACCGGCGCCGGCCTCGCCATGTGGCCGCTGCTGCAGCTCGCGCCGCGCGGCGACGGGCACCCCGTGCTCGTGCTGCCGGGCCTGGTGGCCAGCGACATGTCCACGCTGCTGCTGCGCCGCTACCTGTGCAGCCGCGGCTACGACGCGCACGGCTGGGGCCAGGGCCGCAACCTGGGCCCGCGCGCCGGCGTCGAGGACGGCATGGTCGACCTGCTCAAGACCCTGGCCGACAAGAGCGGCCAGAAGGTCAGCGTGATCGGCTGGAGCCTGGGCGGCGTCTATGCGCGGCTCTTGGCCTCGGCGCAGAAGGACCTCATCCGCAACGTCATCACGCTCGGCAGCCCGTTCTCGGGCAGCCCGCGCGCCACCAATGCCTGGCGCGTGTACGAAGGCGTGAGCGGCCAGAGCTCGCACGACCCGCGCCGCATGAAGTTCGTCGAACCCACGCCGCCCGTGCCCACGACCTCGATCTTCAGCCGCACCGACGGTGTCGTGGCATGGCGCTGCAGCCTCGAGAAGACCGGCCCGCAGTCCGAGAACATCGAGGTGGTGGCGAGCCACCTGGGGCTCGGCGCGCACCCGGCCGTGCTCTATGCGGTGGCCGACCGGCTGGCGCAGCCCGAGGGCGAGTGGAAGCCGTTCAACCGCGGCATGCTCGGGCCGCTGGTGTACCCGGACCCGGACCGCAACGTCTGACCTGAGGCGAACGCTCCCCAATAAAAAAGACCGGCGAATGCCGGTCTTCTTCTTTGGGGCTCCAGATTTGGTTCTTCAGGCCCCGGCCCACACGTCGAGCACATAGCGCTGCTCGGCAATCATCTTGTCCATCCACGCTGCGCTGTCCTGTCCGTGCTCGCGCGCGAGGTCGCTGAGCGTGCGCCGCACGTCGGGCTCCATGCGCGAGCCGTCGCCGCACACGTACACCACGGCGCCCGCTTCGAGCAGCTTCCACACGGTCGCGCCCTGTTCGCGGATCAGGTCCTGCACGTAGACCTTGCGGTCGCCGGCGCGCGAGAAGGCCGTGTGCAGTTTCATCAGGCCGCGGTGCGACCAGGCCTGCAGCTCTTCGGCGTAGATGAAGTCCTGCTCGGGGTGGCGGCAGCCGAAGAACAGCATCGCCTCGCCCAGCGCGTCGCCGCGTTCGACCTGCGCCGCGCGCGCCTGCAGGAAGCCGCGAAACGGCGCCAGGCCGGTGCCCGGGCCGATCATGATGAGCGGCCGGTTTGCGTCCTCCGGCAGGCGGAAGCCCTCGGCCGTGGTCTCGCGGATCACGCCGTGCACCGTGTCACCGGCCTCGGCGCGCGCCAGGAAGTTGGAGCACACGCCCTCGAAGGTGCCGTTGCCCGACATCGCGGGCGCGCTCACCACGCCCACCGTCACGCTGCAGCGCCCCGGCGTCATCGTCGGCGACGAGGAGATCGAGTAGTAGCGCGGCGACAGCGGCGACAGCATTTCCAGGAACACCGAGAACGGCACCTGGCAGGCGCGGTGCTCTTCGAGCAGTTCGAGCAGCGACTTGCGCTTGTGCAGCACCTCGGCCTTGTACGCGGCCTGCGAGGCCTCGTCGCTGCCCGACAGCGCCTGCAGCTTCGGCTTGGTGAAGGGGCACTCGGTGTGCGCCGCCAGCGTGGCGATCTGCTTGCGCGTGGCCACGTCCTGCAGCTCGACGTAGTCGCCCAGCAGCCGATCGACCGCGATGACCTGGTCGACCGGCAGCGCCGCCTTGCGCCCCGGCACCGCCGACAGCCGCACATGCGCCGAGCGGTCGAAGCCGAAGCGCGCCATCGCGCGCTCGACCTGCGCGGGGCTGTTGCGCGGCACCACGCTCAGGTGGTCGCCGGGCACGTAGTTCACGCCTTCGGGCAGCATCAATTCGACGTGGCGCGTCGAGCGTCCGGCCTCGCCGTTGGCGCCGGCGCTTTGCAGTTCGCGGTTCTCGATCACGCGCAGCGGCACGGCGCCCAGCGCATCGACCAGCGCGTTCTTCTGCGGCGGCGGCAGCTCTTCGAGCGTGTACAGCGGCTCGGCTTCGGCCGGCGTGTCGGCGCCGTTCTTGATGTCGAAGGTCTTCACCAGCGCGGGCCACAGCGCGTCGCTCCAGTCCTGGAAGGCGCCGTCCATGTCTTCGCGCGCATCGCCTTCGCCGCGCTCGTGCACGCGGTCGGCGCCCAAGGCTTCGAGCCGCTCGTCGATGCGGCGCGGCACCGCCTGGTAGGTGGCGGCCCAGTCGGTGTTGCCGCAGCCGAAGACGCTGAAGCGCACGCCGTTGAGCGAATCGTCGGCCTTGTCGAGCCAGCGGTGGAACTCGGCCGCGTTGTCGGGCGCCACGCCGTTGTACGAGGCGCAGACGATCGCCACCGCGCCGCTGGCCGGCAGCCGCTCGGCGTAGTCGTCGAGCGAGGCCAGCTGGGTCGAGAAGCCGCGCAGCTCGCCGGCCTCGGCCAGCTGGCGCGCCAGGTCTTCGGCCGTGCCGAGGTTGGAGCCCTGCAGCACCAGCAGCGAGGTGCCGTGGCGCGCCGCCTGCGGCTTGCGCGCGGCGGGCTTCGTCGGCGTGGCGGGCGCGGCCGCCGCCTCTGCGTTGCCGCGCGGGCGCGAGGCCGGGTCGCGCAGCAGCGCCTTGATCTTGAAGTTCTCAGGCTTGATCGTCAGCGCTTCCTTGATCTTGAGCTTGTAGCCCGTGTGATCGACGAGGTTGAAGCGCTGCAGGATCATGCCCAGCGTGAGCACCGCCTCCTGCAGGGCGAACTGCCGCCCGATGCAGGCGCGCTGGCCGTTGCCGAAGGGCTTGAAGGCGTTCACGGGCCGCTCGCGCTCGGCCTCGCGGCTGAAGTGGTCGGGGTTGAACTGGTCGGCGTCCTCGCCCCAGATGCCCTTGTCACGGTGCAGCGCGAGCGCATGCATGATGACCATGTTGTTCTTCTTGATCGTGTACTGGCCGCCGATCTTCGTGTCTTCCTTGGCGCGCATCGAGATCGCGGGCGCGGTCGGGTACAGGCGCAGCGATTCCTTCAGCACCTGCATCACGTACTGCAGCCGGTTGACCTGCGCGTAGGTGGGCTTTTGCGTGGTGTCGCCGCCGAACACGCTGTCGACCTCGGCCTGCGCCTTGGCCATCGCCTCGGGGTTGTTCAGCAGGAAGTAGATGGCGAACGACAGCAGGCCGCTGGTGGTCTCGTGGCCCGCGATGAGGAATTCGATGCACTCGTCGCGGATCATCTTGTCGGTGAGCTTCTCGCCGCTCTTCTTGTCCACGCCCGCGATCATGTAGCTCAGCAGGTCGGGCTTGGTGGCGATGTCGGCACCGCTGGCGCGCCGCTCCTCGATGATGTCTTCCACCATCTTGTGCATGTAGCGGATGTCCTTGCGCTGCTGTGCCAGCTCCTTCTTGAGCATCAGCTCCTCGAGCGGAATGCCGCGCCGGTTCTGCACTGTCTCCAGCGTGCGCACCATCGCATCGACGAAAGGATGGAAGCCCTCGCGGTAGAACGAGTTGAAGCGGTAGCCGAAGCCGCACAGGCCGATGGTGTCGAGCGTGAGCGCGGTCATGTCGCGCACCACGTCCACCTCTTCATCGAAATTGAGGCGCTCCCACTTGGTGACCAGTTGCCCCGCGATGTCCAGCATCATCGGGTGGTAGGCCTGCATCGCGCGCTGGCTGAAGTTGGCCAGCAGGATGTTGTGCGGCTTGGACCACGTCTCCTCGTGCGTGTCGGAGGTGAACAGGCCGTGCGACGCGGCGCGCAACCGGCGCAGCGCGCCGCGCGTGCTCTTGTCGAAGCGCGGCTCTTCGCACAGCTCGTCGACCAGCGCGGGCGACGACACCACGATCACCGGCATGCCCGGCATGTCGAGCCAGTAGATGCCGCCGAGGTCCTGCGCGATCTTCCACATGTCGAGCACCGGCGAGTCGGAGCCGATGGACAGCAGATTGCCGACGAAGGGTTTCTTCGCCGGATGGGGGATCGGATGGAGCGAGTTCTTTCCTGCCATGGTGTACCTTGTTGTGCCTTCGGTATGGACCCGCTTCGGATGTCCGGGATGCGAATCCGGAGTATCCCGATGGCACAGGGGGTGGGCAGGACGGGGTTTCCCTTAGGAGGCGCGGGGGCCTTTCACAGAGTCAGTTCAGGGCGCAATCACGCCGATGGGGCACCTTGCTCCGCGAATGTCCTCCGCCCTTCGGGCTCCCCCTTGATTTCGCTGCGCAAGGCACCCCATCAGCGTGATCGTCATTCACAGTGCGCGTTGATCGGTGAGCACCAGCCGCGTGTCCTCGTGCACAGGGCACTGGGTGCTCCCCGCAGCGAAATCAAGGAGGAGGGGCGAAGCCCCGGGGGACATTCGCGGAGGGGAGTACCCGGTGTCCTGGGTACGTACCCCGAAAGCACTCAGGGCCGGACCATCTTGCAGTCGGTGCCCTGCGCCAGCTCGTTCCCGGTATAGACCGCATCGGTGCGGAAGCCGTAGTTGGTGCCTTCCCAGCCCGTCTTCACCGCCTTGCCGTCCACCGGCGCGATGGTGTTCACCACCTGCGGCAGCAGCAGCTGGTGGTCTTCGCCGCGCATGCGCACCGGGCCCACCACCGAGTCGAAGCTCAGGTCTTCGAGGGCGCGCGCCACCTTCACCGTGTCGGCGCTGCCGGCCTTGGCGATGGCGGCGGCCAGCAGGCGCGGCGTCAGGTCGATGCGCGGCGCGAGGAAGTCCTTGCCGGTCTTGGCCTTGTAGGCCTTGGCCAGTGCGTCGACCTTCGGCGTGTCGGCCTGGCCCGGGTGCCATTCGGCCACCCAGGTGAGCTGCCCCGTCTTCGCCTGCGACACGGCCGTGACGGTGCCCGGCACCGAGCCTGCGCTGTGGTTGAAGTAGCGCAGGTTGTAGCCCGCGTCGCCCGCGGCCTTCTGCAGCAGCGTCATGTCCTGGCCCCAGTTGCCGGTGATGACCGAGTCGGCGCCGCTTTGCTTGATGTTGGCGATGTAGGGCGCGAAGTCCTTCACGCGGCCGATCGGGTGCAACGTCTCGCCGACGAACTGGATGTCGGGGCGCGCCAGGCCCACCAGCTGGCGGCCGTAGCTGGCCCACTGCTTGCCGTGGGCATAGTCCTGGTTCAGCAGGTAGACCTTCTTCACGTCCGGCGTCTTCTTGATGTAGTTGGCCAGCGCCTTCATCTTCATCGCCGTGTTGGCCTCGGTCTGGAAGTGCCAGAAGCTGCAGCCCTTGCCGGTCATCTCGGGGTCGATCGAGGAGTGGTTCAGCACGATCAGCTCCTTGCCCGGGTTGCGCTGGTTCCAGCGCGCCACGGCCAGCACCAGCGCCGTCACCACCGACGAGCCCGAGCCGCCCGTGACGATCGCCTTGGCGCCCTGGTCGATGGCCGCCTGCAGCGCGCTCTGGCTTTCCTGCGCCGAGAGCTTGCTGTCGAACTGCAGCAGCTGCAGCTTCATGCCGCCGAGCACGCCGCCCTTGGCGTTGATGTCCTCGATGGCGTACTGCGTGTGCATCAGCATCAGTTCGCCCACGTTGGCGAACGGCCCCGACAGCGGATCGATGTAGGCGATCTTGTAGGTCGGCTGCTGGGCCTGCGCTGCCGTGCCGGCGATGGCAAACAAAGAGGCAAGGGCGATCCGCGCCAAAGGCGCATGCGTGAGCTTCATGAAGTGTCTCCGGAGGGTGTGTGAAAGACGGAATCAGTGCTTCGCGCGCAGCCCGATCACGCGGCTGGCCAGTTTCGTGAGCTGTGCCACCACCTCGTCGGGCGAGAGGCGCCCGTTGGGGCGGTACCAGCTGTAGAGAAAGCCCGGCAGGCTGCAGGCTGCGAGCGCGGTGATCTTGGTCTCGTCGAAGTCGAGGTCGCCGTCGCGCCGGGCTTCTTCGAGCAGCGGGCACAGCAGGTCGTAGAAGTGGTGCGCGAGCTTCTTCTGCGCTTCGAGGTATTCGGGGCGGTACACCTGCGGCTCGCGGTACGCGAAGAAGGCCACCGGGTGGTGCGCGATGGTGGCGCGGATCAGCCCCTCGATGCCTTCCATCACCTTCTCGCTCGCGCGGCGCGGGTCGGCGGCGGCGAAGTCGAGCGCGGTGAAGCAGTCGACCGCGGGGCGCCACGACAGCGTCTCGAAGATCTCCTGCTTGTCGCGGAAGTAGTAGTACACGAAGGGCTTGGTCACGCCCAGCTCGCGCACGATCTGCGCCATGGTCGTGTTGGCGTAGCCCTGCGCGGCAAACAGCTGCGCCGCCGCCTGCAGGATGCGCTCGCGCTGCAGGTCGGTGCCCTGCGTGGCCGCGCGCTGGCGGCCCGTGCCCTGCGGCAGGTGCGGCTGCGCGGCCAGCGCCGTGTGCGTGGCAGAGGGTTTGTTCGGTGTCGCGGAAGTTATACCCATGGGTAGGATTGTTCGTGCACCATGCCGCATTGGCAAGCGCCGGCCATGCGCAGGCGGCTATCGATAACCCTGAGAAAGTGACGCCATGGAGACAACGCCCGCCACCCCCACACCTGCCGCTGAACGCTTGAAGGAACTGCCGCCGCGCGTGCAGCAGCCCCTGCACGCCTACCTGCGCGACCACGCACGCACGCGCGGCGACGCCACCGCCTGCCTCTGGTACGGCCAGGCCCTGAGCTGGGCCGAGCTCGACCGCGCGAGCGACGCCTTCGCCGCACGCCTGCAGGCCCTGGGCGTGGCCAAGGGCGAACCCGTGGTGCTGTTCCTCAACAACTGTCCGCAGTACCTGGTGGCGCACTTCGGCATCCAGAAGATCGGCGCCATCGTCTGCCCGAGCGGCCCGCTCAACAAGGAGCACGAGCTGGCCTACCAGGTCAACGACCTGAAGGCGCGCGTGATCGTCGCGGCCGCGCCGCTCGTGCCGGTGGTGCGCAAGGTGCAGGCCGAGAGCGCGCTCGCGCATGTGTTCGTGGTGCACTACGCCGACCTGCTGCCCGCCGAGCCCACGCTCGACCTGCCGGCCGAACTGGCCGCCGAGCGCACCGCCGAACGCAGCGTGCCCGAAGGCTGCGAAGACTTCCTCGCCGTGATGCGCAGCGGCGCCACGCCGCAGCCCGTCGCCATCGACATGGACGACATCGCGCTCATGACCTACACCTCGGGCACCACCGGCCTGCCCAAGGGCGCGATGCTCAGCTACGGCAACGCGCTCTTCAAGACGCGCGCCGCGGCCGACTGCAACGGCGTGGGGCCGGACGACGTGCTGCTTTCGATCGCGCCGCTGTATCACATCGCCGGCATGCTCATGGGCGTCAACGTGCCCGTGCTCAGCGGCGCGGCCTCGGTGCTGATGCACCGCTTCGACCCGCGCGCCGTGCTGCAGGCCATTGCCGCCTACAAGGTGAGCTGGTGGTACAGCATCGCGCCGATGAACGTGGCCTGCATGCAGGTGCCCGACATCGCCCGCTTCGACCTGTCGAGCCTGAAGATGAACCCGGTCACCAGCTTCGGCATCGCCTTCACCGAACCGCTGGCCGCGCAGTGGCGCTCGCACGCCAACAACTGCAGCTCGTTCGAGGCCGCCTACGGCCTGAGCGAAACCCACACCTGCGACACCTACACGCCGCACGTGGCGCCGCGCTGGGGCACGCAGGGCGTGCCGGTGCCGGGCGTGACCATCCGCATCATCGACACCGAGACCCAGGCCGACATGCCCACGGGCGAGGTCGGCGAGATCGTGCTCACCAGCGCCGGCTCGTTCAAGGGCTACTGGAACAAGCCCGAGGCCACGGCCGCCACCTTGCGCAACGGCTGGGTGCACACGGGCGACATGGGCAAGCTCGACGCCGACGGCTACCTCACCTTCATCGGCCGCTTCAAGGAAATGATCAAGGTCTCGGGCTACAGCGTGTTCCCCGAAGAGGTCGAGACCATCCTCATCAAGCACCCGGCGGTGGCGCAGGCGGCGGTCATCGCGCAGCCCGACCCCGAGAAGGGCGAGGTCGTGAAGGCCTTCATCGTGCGCAAGCCCGGCGCCGCGCTCGAGGCCGACGCGCTCGTGGCCTGGGCGCGCGAGAACATGGCGAGCTACAAGGCGCCGCGCGCCGTGAGCTTCATCGATGCATTGCCGACCACCGGCGCGGGCAAGGTGCTGCGCCGCCTGCTCAAAGACAAGACCTGAAAGGCTTCTTCGCGTGTTTTCCAAAGTTCTGATTGCCAACCGCGGCGAGATCGCCGTGCGCCTGGTGCGCGCGCTGCGCGACCTGGGCATTGCCAGCGTGGCGGTGCATGCGCGCGACGATGCCGCCGCGCTGCATGTGCAGCTGGCCGACGTGGCGGTGGCGCTCGACGCGACCGGCCCTTCGGCCTACCTCGACGTGGCCGCGTTGATCGCGGTGGCGAAGGCGCAAGGCTGCGATGCGGTGCATCCCGGCTACGGCTTCCTCAGCGAGCGTGCCGACTTCGCACAGGCCTGCGCCGACGCGGGCCTGGTCTTCATCGGCCCCACGCCGGAGCAGCTGGGCCTGTTCGGCGACAAGGCCCGTGCGCGCGAACTGGCCGCGCAGTGCGACGTGCCCGTGATGCCCGGCAGCGCGGGCGCGGTGACGCTCGCGCAGGCGCAGGCCTTCTTCGCCGAGCAGCATGCGCAGGGCGCGGGCGTGATGGTCAAGGCCATCGGCGGCGGCGGCGGACGCGGCATGCGCGCCGTGCTCACGGCCGACGAGCTGCCCGAGGCGCATGCGCGCTGCATGTCCGAGGCCAAGGCGGCGTTCGGCATCGAGGGCGTGTACGTCGAGCGCCTGATGCGCAACGCGCGGCACATCGAGGTGCAGGTGCTCGGCGACGGCAGCGCAGTGGCCAGCCTCGGCGAGCGCGAGTGCACGCTGCAGCGCCGCTTCCAGAAGCTGGTCGAAATCGCGCCCAGCCCCTCGCTGCCCGAGCCGCTGCGCGCGCAGGTCACGCAGGCCGCGCTGCGCATGGCCAAGGCCGTGGGCTATCGCGGTCTCGGCACCTTCGAATTCCTGGTCGATGCCGCGTCGACCACCTTGCCTTTCGTCTTCATCGAAGCGAACCCGCGCCTGCAGGTCGAGCACACGGTGACCGAAGCCGTGACGGGGCTGGACCTCGTGCAGCTGCAGATCGCCGTCGCTTCGGGCGACACGCTGGACGCGCTCGGCGTGGAGGTCGGCCGCACGGCGCCGCAGCGCGGCTTCGCGGTGCAGTGGCGCATCAACGCCGAGACGCTCGACGCGCAGGGCAACGCGCGCCCCGCGGGCGGCACGCTCGCGCGCTTCGACCTGCCCGCCGGTCCCGGCGTGCGCGTCGACACGCACGGCTACACGGGCCTCGCGCCCTCGCCGCACTACGACACGCTCTTGGCCAAGCTCATCGTGCATTCGCCGTCGCCGCGTTTCGCGGACGCGCTGCGCCGCTCGCTGCGCGCGCTCGACGAATGCCATATCGACGGCATCGCCACCAACCTGCCGCTGCTGTGCGCCATTGCCGCGCGGCCCGAGTTCGCGACGCAGGCAGTGCACACGCGCTTCGTGGAAGCGCACCTGGGCGATCTGCTCGCCGACGCGAAGGCGTTCGAGAAGCACACGAAGAAGGTCACCGCGCCCGCCGCCGCGAGCGCGCCGGCGCAGGACGAGGAAGACGACGACGGCCTCACCGTCAAGGCGCCGATGCCCGCGAAGCTGGTGCAGTTCGAGGTCGCGGTGGGCGACGTGCTGCCCGCCGGCGCGCAACTCGGCGTGCTCGAGGCCATGAAGATGGAGCACCTGTTGCACGCGCCCGTGGCCGGCCGCGTGCTGGCGCTGCTGGCCGCGCCCGGCGACTACCTCGTCGAAGGCCAGTCGCTGGTGCGGCTGGAGGCCGTCGATGCGCAGGGTGTGCAGGCGCAGGCGCGCGTCGCGCACGACCTCGACGCGATCCGTCCCGACCTGCAGAAGGTCATCGACCGCCATGCGCCCACGCTCGACGCGAACCGCAAGACGGCGGTCGACAAGCGGCATGCGCAGGGCGGTCGCACCGCGCGCGAGAACATCGCCGACCTGTGCGAGATGGCCGGCGACCCCGGCAACTTCATCGAGTACGGCGCGCTCGCCATCGCTGCGCAGACGCGCCGCCGCACGCTCGAAGACCTCATCGCCAACACGCCGGCCGACGGCATGGTGACGGGGCTGGGCAGCGTCAACGCGAAGCAGTTCGGCCCCGAGAAATCGCGCTGCGCTGTGCTGGCCTACGACTACACCGTGCTGGCCGGCACGCAGGGCATGCGCAACCACCACAAGACCGACCGGCTGCTCGCGGTGGCGCACCAGCTCAAGCTGCCGGTGGTGCTGTTCGCCGAGGGCGGGGGCGGGCGACCGGGCGACACCGACATGCCGATCGTCGCGGGCCTGAACAACCACACCTTCAGCCAGTTCGCGGCGCTGTCGGGCAAGGTGCCGGTGGTCGGCATCGTGCACGGGCGCTGCTTCGCGGGCAACGCGGCGCTGCTGGGCTGCGCCGACGTGATCATTGCCACCAAGGGCAGCAACATCGGCATGAGCGGCCCCGCGATGATCGAAGGCGGCGGCCTGGGCACCTTCGCGCCCGAGCAGATCGGGCCGAGCAGCGTGCAGTCGCGCAACGGCGTGATCGACATCCTGGTGGAAGACGAAGCTGCGGCCGTGGCGGCTGCGAAGCAGTACCTGTCGTACTTCCAGGGCCCGGTGAGCGACTGGCAGTGCGCCGATCCGCGCACGCTGCGCCACGTGGTGCCCGAGAACCGCCTGCGCGTGTACGACGTGCGCGCCGCCATGCGCGGCGTGGTCGACACCGGCTCGCTGCTCGAATTGCGCGCGGGTTTCGGCGCGGGCATCGTCACGGCGCTGGCGCGCATCGAGGGCAAGCCGGTCGGCCTGATGGCGAACAACCCGCACCACCTGGGCGGCGCGATCGACGTGGAGGCGGCCGACAAATCCGCACGCTTCATGCAACTGTGCAATGCCCACGGGTTACCGATCGTGTCGTTGTGCGACACGCCCGGCTTCATGGTCGGGCCCGAGGTCGAGGCGCAGGCGCAGGTGCGCCACGTGTGCCGCATGTTCATGGTGGCCTCGCATCTGCGCGTGCCTTTCTTCGCGGTGGTGCTGCGCAAGGGCTACGGCCTGGGTGCGCAGGCCATGACCGCCGGCGGCTTCGATGCGCCCGTGTTCACCGTGGCCTGGCCCACCGGCGAGTTCGGTGCGATGGGCCTCGAAGGCGCGGTGCGACTGGGCTTTCGCAAGGAACTCGCGGCCGTGCCCGAGGGCGCCGAGCGCGACGCACTGTTCAAGCAGCTGGTGGCGCAGCAGTACGCGAACGGCGAAGCGATCCACATGGCGCAGACGCTGGAGATCGACGCGGTGATCGACCCGGCCGACACGCGCACCTGGCTGGTGCGCGGCCTGGCGTCGGCGACGCGGCCGGCCGAGGCGGTCTCGGCGTACGTCGACACTTGGTAACGCAGGCTTAGACCTCGTCACCTGCGCGGGCAAGGCGGCTCCGTACACTGGGCCGCTTTTGCACGCATGAAGCTTCCTGCCCGCTGGCGCGTCCGTCTGCGCGACGTCGCCTTTTCCCCTGCACACTGGATGGCCGTTCTCGGCCTTGCGGTGTTGCTCGTGGGCGTGCAGGCGGTGTGGGCGGAGAAGGTCGAGCAGGCGGCACGCCAGCCGGCCGAAGCGCGCTGGGTGGCGAGCTGGGCCGTGGCGGTGCTCGACTTCGCCGAACTGGATGCGAACCCCGCCACGGCCGCCATCGGCGGGCCGGGCGACCATGTGTTCCGCGGCCAGACCTTGCGCCAGATGATGCGCCCGACGATCGACGGCGAGCGCATCCGCGTGCGGGTGTCGAACCGCTTCGGCAAGACGCCGCTGCGCATCGCCGCCGCCACCGTGGCACTGGGCACGGGCGGCGACGCCATCTCGCCGGCCTCGTTGCGCACGCTGCGTTTCGGCGGCCGCGCCACCGTCACCGTGGCGCCGGGCGCGGAAGCATGGAGCGACGGCGTGGCGCTGAACGTTGCGGCGGGCCAGGCCGTGGCCGTGAGTCTTTTTCTCGACCGCGCGACCCCCTTCGCCACGATGTACCTGCTGTCCAGCGACACGGGCTGGCTGGCGCAAGGCAACGCCGTCTCGGCGCCCCGGCTGTCGAAGGCGGTGGCGCTGCCGATGAGCCACATCGTGACCGGGCTCGACGTGCTCACCACCCGACCCGTGCGCACCGTCGTCGCGTTCGGCGATTCGATCACCGCGGGCGGTGGCGAGTCGGGCGACGGTTCGTACCCTGACATGCTCGCCACGCGGTTGCGTGACAGCCCGCAGGCCGCGCACGCGGTGTCGGTGATCAACGCCGGCATCGGCGGCAACCGGCTGCTGGTGAACGGCATCGGCCCTGACGGCCTGTCGCGCTTTGCGCGCGACGCGCTGGGCCAGAGCGGCGTGACGCACGTCATCGTGCTGCTGGGCACCAACGACATCGGCCGCGCCATCTTCGCGGGCATCCCCGGCCTCAAGGTGCCGCCGCACGACGTGCCCACGGCCGAGCGCGTCACCGAGGGCCTGGGGCAACTCGTCAAGCAGGCGCGCGCCAAGGGCGTGAAGGTGCTGCTGGGCACCGTGCCGCCCTTCGGCAACACGATCTACGGCACCGACGCCAACGAGGCCATGCGCGAGGCCGTGAACCGCTGGGTGCGCAGCCGCCAGGACGTGGACGGCGTGATCGACTTCGATGCGGTGCTGCGCGACCCAGCCGCGCCGCGTCAGCTGAATCCGACATTCGACAGCGGCGATCACCTGCATCCCAACCGCGCCGGCCACGCGGCCATGGCCGCGGCCATCGACCTGCGCGAATTGCAGGAATAAAGCGCGTCTGCGGCAGCGAAACAGCTCTACACAAGATTTCGCGCAGCGCTTACAGGCGCTTCACACGGTCCCGGCAGCATGAAGGCTCCTCCAACAACCATGGGGCTTTCTCATGAAAACACTCGCAGTCGCTCTTTCCATCGGTGCCGCTTCGCTGCTGTCGGTGGGCGCCCTGGCCGTTCCCACGGCCGCGCAGGCGCAGGCGGTGATCACCATCCAGGGGCCGCCGCCCCCGCCGCGCTACGAGCGCATGCCGCCGCCGCGTCGCGGCTATGTGTGGTCGCCGGGCCACTATGAGTGGCGTGGCGGTCGCCATGTGTGGGTGCGGGGCATGTACGTGCGTGCCCGCCCGGGCTATGCCTACCGTGCGCCGGAATGGCGCGAGAACAATGGCCGTTGGGAATACAACCGCGGCCGCTGGGACCGCGACGGCGACGGCGTGCCGAACCGCCAGGACCGGCGCCCGGACAACCCGTACCGCAATTGATCGATAGAGCGCGCGCGGCGCGCGCCCGGGGCTAGCGGATGCTCACCAGCTCGAGCACTTCGCTGACCTGGAACGCGCCGCCGCTCGCACCGCCGCGCGTCTGCACTTCGAAGCGGACGACGCGGCCCAGCTCCGGCGAGAACCACACGCTGGCGCGGTAGGTCCCGTACTGGTTGCCACTCCAGGCGCCCGCGTTCGCGAAGCGCTGGGTGTGGCCGCGGTAGTCGATCTTCACTACCTTCATCTCGCGGCCGTTGACCGGCAGCATGGCGGCGTCGTCCACCACGTGGGCGCGCAGGTCCATCTTGATGCGCGTGCCGCCCATGGTGGCGTCGTATTCCGTGGCCCAGGCGGCGTCCTGTTCCAGGGTCGGGCGGGCCCAGCCGCCCGGCGGCATGACGCTGTCGAACTCGCCGCCCACGGCCGTCGTGACGCCGATCACTTCGCCGCCCGGCTTCTCGATCCAGCCCCCGTTGTTGAAGCTGAGGCGGTCGTCACTGGTGGTGGCCGTGTCCGCGCGGTAGATCACCTTGCGGTAGGTGTTGGTGAGGCGGTCGTGCAGCTGGTACTCCACGAGGCTCGGGCGCTGCAGCGACACGCTGGCCGGCGCGGGCTGCGAGGCCAGGCGCTCGATGGCCCGCTGGCCGCGCGTCGGCAGCTCCGCGATCCACGCGGCTGGCATGGCGAGGGTCGCCGGCGCCGATCCGGCGACGAGGCCCACGAGGCGGCCTTGCGCATCGAACAGGCCGGCACCGGCCAGGCCCGCCTCGGTCGGCGTGGCCAGCTGCAGCGACTCGAGCGCGCCCGCGGCGTTGCGGCGCACGCCGCCGAGCATGGAGATGCCGAGCGTGAGTTCGCGCCCGCGCGGCGACCCGATGACGTACAGCGGCATCCCGACCTGCAACGCCCCCGCGGGCACGACGCCCAGCGTCGGCGACACGAGGTTCGCGATGCGCAACTGGCACAGGTCGCGTTCGACGTCCGGGTGCTCCAGCGCGGCGCCGTAGCTCACGTTGTCGCGGCGCAGCACCACGGCGCTGGCCTTGGCCAGCAGCTTGCAACTGGTGACGGCCGTGCCCGGGCCGGTGGCCACTGCGCTGCCGGTGGCCAGGACCTTGCCCTGGGCGTCGCTGGCCTGCACCACCCAGACGCTGGGCGAGATGCGCGCGAACAGCGCGTCGGGCGCCAGCGGGGCGCTGCCGGCGCGGGCGTCCTGGGCGAAGGTGGCGGGCGCTGCCAGAGCGGCAGCAAGGGCGAAAAGCGGAAGCTGCAGGCGCATCTGGGAGCGGCGGTGGGGTGGGTTAGCGGAACACGACCGTGCGGTGGCCGTTCAGCAGCACGCGGTGCTCGCTGTGCCACTTCACGGCGCGGGCCAGCACCTGGCTTTCGGTGTCGCGGCCGCGGGCCGTGAGGTCTTCGACCGTGTCGGTGTGGTCGGCACGGGCCACGTCCTGCTCGATGATCGGGCCTTCGTCGAGGTCGGCCGTCACGTAGTGGGCTGTGGCGCCGATCAGCTTCACGCCGCGGTCATGTGCCTGGTAGTAGGGCTTGGCGCCCTTGAAGCTGGGCAGGAACGAGTGGTGGATGTTGATCGCGCGGCCGGCCAGGCTCTTGCACAGGTCGTTGCTCAGGATCTGCATGTAGCGCGCGAGCACCACGAGTTCGGCGCCCTCGGCCTCGATGATCTCGAGCTGCTTGGCCTCGGCCTGCGCCTTGGTCGCGGCCGTCACCGGGATGTGGTGGAAGGGCACGTTGTAGCTGGCGGCCAGCTGGTAGAAGTCGCGGTGGTTCGAGATGATGGCGCGCACGTCAATCGACAGCAGGCCGCTCTTCCAGCGGAACAGCAGGTCGTTCAGGCAGTGGCCTTCCTTGCTGACCAGGATCACGGTCTTCATCGGGTCGGCGGCGGCGTGCAGCTGCAGGCTCATGCCGAAACCGGTGGCGAAGGCCTTCAGCTCCTCGCGCAGCACGGCTTCGCTGTGGTCGCCGCAGGCGAAGCGCACGCGCATGAAGAACAGGCCGGTGCCGTGGTCGTTGTATTGGGCGGCCTCTTCGATGTTGGCGCCGCGCTCGAGCAGGAAGCCCGACACGGCGTGCACGATGCCCGTCCGGTCGGGACAGGAGAGGTTCAGGATGTAGGCAGGCGTAGTGGTCGTCATCAGGGGCAGGATTGTGGCAGGGGTGCCAGAATCGCGATTTTCCCTCCCCACATAACCGCAGGAGCGAGACATGGCCTTCCAGGACTTCAACATGGACAACCAGTGGTTGCCCTTCACGCCCAACCGCCATTTCAAGAAGGACCCGCGGGTGTTCGTGGCGGCCGACGGCATGACGTTCACCACGCACGACGGCAAGAAGGTGGTCGACGGCATCTCCTCGCTGTGGTGCGTGGGCGCGGGCCACAACCGCAAGCCGATCAACGAGGCGATCAAGAAGCAGCTGGACACGCTGGACTACGCCACCGCCTTCCAGGTCAGCAACGACAAGGCTTTCAAGGCGGCCGAGATGATCGCCGCGCTGGCCCCCGGCGACCTGAACAAGGTGCTGTTCTGCAACTCGGGCTCCGAGGCCGCCGACACCTCGATGAAGGTGGCGCTGGCCTACCACCGCGCGCGCGGCGAGGGCCACCGCAACGTGTTCATCGGTCGCGAGAAGGGCTACCACGGCGTGGGCTTCGGCGGCATGTCGGTGGGCGGCATCCCGGGCAACCGCAAGGTGTTCGGCTCGGCCTTCCTGCCGCGCGTGGACCACATGCGCTTCATCCACGACCCGGTGAACCATGCCTACATCCACAACCAGGAGCCGGTGTGGGCCGAAGACCCGCTGGTCGAACTCGAAACCCGCATCCTGCCGCTGCACGACCCGAGCAACGTGGCCGCGATCATCGTGGAGCCGGTGGCCGGTTCGGCCGGCTGGTACCTGCCGCCGCAGGGCTACCTGAAGCGCCTGCGCGAGATCTGCGACAAGCACGGCATCCTCTTGATCTTCGACGAGGTCATCACCGGCTTCGGGCGCATGGGCACCAACTTCGCGTCGGACTATTTCGGCGTGGTGCCCGACATGCTGAACTTCGCCAAGTGCGTGACCAACGGCGTGATTCCGCTGGGCGGCGTGATCTGCCGCGACAAGCTCTACGACGCGATGATGAAGACCGACGCGCCCGAGCACGTGGTCGAGTTCTTCCACGGCTACACCTACTCGGGCCACCCGGTGGCCTGCGCCGCTGCCATTGCCACGCTCGACCTGTTCAAGGAAGAAAACCTGTTCGCCCGCGCCGGCGAGATGGGCAAGGTGCTGGGCGATGCCTTCCACAGCACCTTCAAGGGGCTGCCGAACGTGGTGGGCATCCGCAGCCTGGGCCTGGCGGCGGCCGTGGAGCTCGCGCCCATCGCCGGGTCGCCGGGCAAGCGCGCCTACGAGGTGTTTCTCGACTGCTTCCACAAGGGCGCGCTGGTGCGGCCCGCGGGCGACGTGCTGGTGATCGCGCCGCCCTACATCGTCGAGAAGCAGCACATCGACACGCTGGTCAACACGCTGGCGGATTCGATCAGGAAGTTCGCCTGAGCACGCCCGCGCAGTAGTCCACCGGCGGCAGCGCCGGCGTGCGCCAGGTGGCGTCGTAGGCGTCGGTGTCGTCCTCGGCCGGGCCGCCGGCCTGCAGGTGGACCGTCTTCACCGACACGTCGGTCGGCAGGTGCTGCGGCACGCCCAGCACCTTGGTGACGTGGCCCGCGCCGGCAATCAACACCACCGTCTTGCCCGGCTGCCGGGCCTTCACCAGCGCCTGCGCCATGGCGCGGTCGCGCCCGACCTGGATGCGGGTCATGGGGCCGATCTGCGATTCGGGCAGCAGCTTGCAGTGGCCCTCGCGCACGGCCTCCTGCTGCGCGGCGTAGGCCTCGCCGTTGAGCTGCACGTCGAGCGAGACGTCGGCCATCGCGTCCTTCATGCGCGCACGCGGCAGGTTGGCGCCGACCACCGGCACGCCGGCGCGCACGGCCGTCATCACCGTGGGGCCGTAGCGCGTCCAGGGCCAGGCCTTGTCGTTCCAGCCGAGGGCGGTCTGCACCTGCGCATCGGTCGCGGTGGCGGGCAGGCGGGCGCTGCTGCGGCCTTCCTCGGCCATCTCGAGCGCCAGCGCGGCGAGCTGGCCGCGTTCGGCCAGGGCCTGCACGGTCTCGCGTTCGAGGACGTGGTGTTCGGGGGCGTCGTGCTGCTCGCCGAGCAGCAGGGCGTCGGCCGGCAGCAGGGCCGCCACGCGGCGCGCGACGGGCGCTTCGGCGGACAGCGCGGCGCAGCCGGCGAGCAGGGCGGCGGCGACCAGGGGCGCGAGGAACCGGGAAGCACGGGAAGGGCGAGAAGGCATCCCGCCATACTATGCCCGGCGCCCTGCACCGGGCTGTCGTCCTTTTCCGCTGCTTTCTCTGCCCGTGTCCTTTCGTTTTCCCCTTCGCGTGCTGGCCACGCTGCTGCTGGCGCTGGCGGCCGCACTCGCCTGTGTCGCCCTGCACACCCCGCTGCCCTGGATGATCGGCCCGCTGTTCGCGGTGTCGCTGGCCTCGATCGCCGGCCAGCCGACCGCCAGCCACACGCCGCTGCGCAACCTGGGGCAGTGGGTCATCGGCACCGCGCTGGGCCTGTATTTCACGCCGCAGGTGGTGACGCTGGTGGCCGGCGTGTGGTGGGCGATCCTGCTGGCCATCGGCTGGGCGCTGCTGCTGGGCTGGGGGTTCGGCCGCTGGCTGCACCGCGTGCATGCGGCGCGCATGCCGCATGTGCCGGCGAAATCCATGAGAGCCACGACTTACTTCGCAGGCGCCATCGGTGGGGCTTCGGAGATGACGCTGCTGGCCGAATCGGCCGGCGCGCGCACCGACCTGGTGGCCGCCGCGCACAGCCTGCGACTGATGGTGGTGACCGTGACGATCCCGTTCGCGATGCAGTGGAGCGGGCTGCACGGCCTGGAGATCAACCCGCCCGGCGTGCGCGAGGTGAACCCGGCCGGGCTGGCCCTGCTGGCGCTGGCCACCGGCGCGGGCGGGCTCGCGATGCGGGCGCTGGGCCGCACCAACCCGTGGTTCATGGGGCCGCTGCTGGTGGCGATGGGCTTCACGGTCGCGGGGCAGTCGCTGTCGGCGGTGCCGACCTGGCTGTCGAACACCGCGCAGCTGGTGATTGCCGTGAGCCTGGGCGTGCGCTTCAGCCGCGAGTTCCTGCACACGGCGCCGCGCTGGCTCGGCTCGGTGGCGCTGGGCACGGTCGGCATGCTGGTGCTGTGCGCCGGCGCGGCCTGGCTGCTGGCCGGGGCGACCGGGCTGCACCCGGCCACGATGATTCTGGGCACCTCGCCCGGCGGCATCGCCGAGATGTCGATCACGGCCAAGGTGCTGCAGCTGGGCGTGCCGGTGGTCACGGCCTTCCAGGTGTGCCGGCTGGTGGCGGTGCTGCTGATCGTGGGGCCGATGTACCGCTGGACCGAGCGCCGAGGGGTCTAGGCAAAGAAAAAGCGCCCCGCGGGGCGCTTGTTTCATTCGGTGGGGCAGGACGCTCAGTGCACCAGCACCGGCGTGTGCGCCAGCTCGGCGTAGCCTTCGAGCGTGTCCTCGACCTCTTCCTGCGTGGGCGTGTTGAGCTGCCAGGCGGCGATCTGCTGCTGGAACAGTTCGGCCCAGGAGCCGTCGAGGTACACCTCCTTGCCCGATCGCTTGTCCACGATCTCGAAGCCGTGGCGTTCCAGCACGGGGCCGTTGGGCTTCGTGCTGGGCTCGTCGCCGTCGTTCGGCTGCACGTGCACGACGACGAAGGACTCGGAGTCGTAAAGCATGTTCATGGCGGGCCCTGTGAGGATGTCGATGGCGTTCATGAGGGTTAGATAGCAATCAACGCGCCAGTTTCAAGAACAGTTGTCGTCGCGCCGTTGATATGTGAGTCTTTTTGCCTCAATTGGCAGGCGCTTCGGGTAGGGGTTTGCGCAATTGGGCGTCAGCAAAGTCGCCGTTTGCCTCGGTCTGGCGGATGCGCACGGGCAGATAGCCGTAGCGCGGGGCCAGCCAGAGCTCCAGTTTCCGGTCGAAATCCTTGCGCGGCGTGCGGGTGAGCTTGCGCGTGGTGAAGTCGCCGGCCGGCAGGCTCAGCTGCTCCTCGTCGCCGACCTCGAAAACCCACACGTCGCCGTCGCGCACGCCCACGGTCTGCACCGAGATCCGGGTGCCGGGCGGGTAGCGCCCCGGGCTGGCCGCCAGCAGGCCGCCCAGCTGCATCATCACGCTCATGCGGTCCTGCGCGCCGGGCTGCAGGGGCACGGGGGGGGCGTTGTTGCTGAAGATGATCTGCCCCTGGTCGCGCGCGAAATGCGAGGCCACCTCGGCCTTGCGGCTCTCCGAATAGCGCTCGGGCTCCAGGCCCGAGGGGCCGATCTTGCCGGTGCTGTGCCAGTTCAGCAGGGTGAAGAACACCGCCTTGAGCGTGAGCCGCCCGTCGTAGCGGGTGCCGTCCTGCAGCCAGACCAGCTCGCCGAACACGCCGCGCTGCGGGGAGGCGCCTTTCTGGCCCGTGGCTTCGAAATCGAGCGTGACCGAGCCCGGAATCCGCAGCGCCTGGGTGCCGGCGATGGTGCCCGAGGCGCCGCTGCCGGCCGTGGTCGTGCCGCCCTGCGTGCCACCAGCCGTGGTGCCCGTGGCGGCGGCCGGGGCGCTGGCCGGTGCTTCGGGGGCGGTTGCTCCTGAATCTGTAGCGGCTTGCGCGGTCTGGTCGGGCGTTTCGGGAGGAGGTGTCTGTGCCGGCGCGTCCGGCACGGGGGCCGGGGCCGGCTTGGGCTTGGGCACCGACGCCTCGCGCGGACGCCGGGGCTTGGCCGGTGGCGGCGGCTTGGCCGCGACCGGCGCGGCGGCCGGTGCCGCGGGGGCTTCCGCCGCGGGCGGCGCGATCACGATCGTGCGCGTGATGAACTTGCTGGCCAGCGGCGAGGGCTCCGGCCCGATGGCCATCGGCGCCAGCCCGAGCAGCAGCAGGTGCGCCAGCGCCACCGCCAGCGTCAGCCCCGCGAGCGCGCGCCAGGACGGGCGCCCGGGCAGGCCCAGGGACAGCGGTGGGGGCGCGACGTGCGTCGACATGGGTGTGTGGAGTGGGTTGCGGCGCCGAGGTTCACGAAGTCCACTCGGTACACTGCCGCCCGTTCAACCAGTTTAGTGGGCGCGGCGCCGCGCCCTTTTTCTTGCTCACGCCCGCACCATGAAACTCGCCACCCTGAAGGACGGCTCGCGCGACGGCCAGTTGGTCGTCGTCTCGCGCGACCTCACGCTCGCCCACTACGCCACCGGCATCGCGAGCCGGCTGCAGCAGGTGCTGGACGACTGGGGCTTCATGAGCCCGCAGTTGCAGGACCTGTACGACGCCCTCAACCACGGCCGCGCGCGCCACGCCTTTCCCTTCGACCCCGCCCAGTGCATGGCGCCGCTGCCGCGCGCCTACCAGTGGGCCGACGGCTCGGCCTACCTGAACCACGTCGAGCTGGTGCGCCAGGCGCGCAACGCCGAGGTGCCCGAGAGCTTCTACACCGACCCCCTCATGTACCAGGGCGGCAGCGACGACTTCCTGGGCCCGGTCGACGACGTGATCGTGCCCAGCGAGGCCATGGGCATCGACTTCGAGGCCGAGATCGCCGTCGTCACCGGCGACGTGAAGATGGGGTCCACGCCCGAGCAGGCGCTGGACGGCATCCGCCTCGTGATGCTGGCCAACGACGTGAGCCTGCGCAACCTCATCCCGGCCGAGCTGGCCAAGGGCTTCGGCTTCTTCCAGAGCAAGCCCGCCACCGCCTTCAGCCCCGTGGCCGTCACGCTGGACGAACTCGGCGAGGCCTGGCAGGACGGGCGCGTGCACCTGGCGCTGCAAAGCAGCTGGAACGGCCGCAAGGTCGGCCTGTGCGACGCCGGCCCCGAGATGACCTTCCACTTCGGCCAGCTCATCGCCCACATCGCCAAGACCCGCAACGTGCGCGCCGGCAGCATCGTGGGCAGCGGCACCGTGAGCAACAAGGGCGTCGAGAAGAACGGCCGCATGGAATGGCCCAAGGGCTACTCGTGCATCGCCGAGAAGCGCTGCATCGAGACCATCCAGGACGGCGCGCCCGCCACCGACTTCATGAAGTTCGGCGACACCATCCGCATCGAGATGAAGGGGCTGGACGGGCGCTCGCTGTTCGGCGCGATCGACCAGGAGATCGTGTCGACGGCGGGGCGGCCGGTGGAGGCGCCGGTGTCGCTCACCAAGCCGCAGGCCGGAATCGACGCCGGCACCGCGCCGGAACCCGCCGCCGAAGGCTGACGCGGGCCCTGTCGGGGTTTCTCCCCGTTCGGCTGGCCGGAAGCCCCCATTCCGCAAAGCCCAACCCTGCGCGGCGGGCGCTGCCTAGGATGCAGCGATCCGTTCACTGCAAGGAGACAGGTCCATGGGCATGCCGAAGCTGGCGGGGCGCGCGCTGTGCGCATGGGTGGGGATGGGCATGGCGCTGGCCGGGCAGGCCGCCGCCCAGAAGCTCAGCGACGACAAGGTGCGCGTGGGCGTGCTGTCGGACATGTCGGGCCTGTATGCCGACACCGCGGGGCGCGGCTCGGTGGAGGCCGCGCGCATGGCCATCGAGGACTTCGGCGGCAAGGTGCTCGGACGGCCCATCGAACTGGTCTGGGGCGACCACCAGAACAAGGCCGACATCGGCGCCTCGCTGGCACGCACCTGGTACGACCGCGACGGCGTCGACGCCATCTTCGACATGAACAACTCGGCCGTCGCGCTGTCGGTGGTCAACCTGGCGCGCGAGCGGCAGAAGCTGTCGATCAACACCGGCGGCGCCTCGGTGGCGCTCACCAACGAAGCCTGCGCGCCGACCTCGGTCCACTACACCTACGACACCTACGCGCTGGCCAACGGCGCCGCGCAGGGCGTGAGCCGCCAGGGCGGCAAGACCTGGTTCCTGCTCGGGGTGGACTACGCCTTCGGCAAGGCCATGGCCGCCAACATGACCGAGTTCGTCGGCGAGCTGCAGGGCAAGGTGATCGGCAGCGTGTTCCACCCGCTCAACGCCAGCGACTTCTCGTCGTACGTGCTGCAGGCGCAGGCCTCGGGGGCCGACACCATCGCGCTGGCCAACGCCACCAGCGACACGGTCAATGCCGTCAAGGCGGCGCGGCAGTTCGGCGTGTCGCCCAAGCAGCGCGTGGTGCCGATGCTGATGTTCATCAACGACGTGCATGCGCTGGGCCTGGCGCAGGCGCAGGGCATGACCTTCGCCACCGGCTTCTACTGGGACCGCACGCCCGAGTCGCGCGCCTGGGCGCGGCGTTACTTCGAGCGCATGAAGAAGATGCCCTCGATGATCCAGGCCGGTGCCTACTCGGCGGTCACGCACTACCTGAAGGCGGTGCAGGCCGCGGGCACCGACGACGGCGCCACGGTGGCCGCGAAGATGAAGGCGATGCCGGTGAACGACTTCTTCGCGCAGGGCGGCACGATCCGCGCCGACGGCCGCATGGTGCACGACATGTACCTGGTGAGCGTGAAGAAGCCCGCCGAGTCGAAGTACCCGTGGGACTACTACACGGTGCTGTCCACGATCCCCGGCGACAAGGCCTTCCAGCCCTTGTCCAAGAGCAAGTGCCCGCTGGTTGCCGCAGCGAAGTCCTGATCGCCTGACCGAACCCAAGGAGTCCCCATGAAAGTCCGTGCCGCCGTCCTGCAGCGCCTCGGCGCCCCCGCGCCCTATGCCCAGAGCCGACCGCTCGAGATCGAGGAGGTCGAGCTGGCGCTGCCCGGCCCCGGCGAGGTGCTGGTGCGCATCGCGGCCGCGGGGCTGTGCCACTCGGACCTGTCGATCCTCAACGGCGACCGGCCGCGCCGCACGCCGATCGTGCTGGGCCACGAGGCGGCCGGCGTGGTCGAGGCGCTGGGCGAGGGCGTGACCGACCTGGCGCCGGGCGACCATGTGATCCTGGTCTTCGTGCCGAGCTGCGGCCATTGCGCGCCCTGCGCCGAGGGCCGCCCCGCGCTGTGCGAGCCGGGCGGTGCGGCCAACGTGGCGGGCACGCTGCTGGGCGGTGCGCGGCGGCTGTCGTACCGCGGCGAGCCGATGGACCACTTCGTGGGCGTGTCGGCCTTTGCCGAGTACGCGACGGTGTCGCGCCGCTCGCTGCACAAGATCGACCGCGAGCTGCCGCTGGAAATTGCGGCCATGTTCGGCTGCGCGGTGGTGACGGGCGTCGGGGCCGTGGTCAACACCTCGCAGGTGCGGCCGGGCCAGACCGTGGCCGTGGTGGGGCTCGGCGGCGTGGGGCTGGCCGCGCTCATGGGCGCGCTGGCGGCGGGCGCCGCGCGCGTGATCGCGGTCGACCTGGCGCAGGACAAGCTCGACTTCGCCCTGGCGCTGGGCGCCACCGACAGCGTGAACGCCAGCGACCCCGATGCGGCCAAGCGGCTGCGCGACATGACCGAGGGCGGCGTCGACCATGCGCTCGAGATGGTGGGTTCGGCCAAGGCGCTGGAGTTCGCCTACAAGGTCACGCGCCGCGGCGGCACCACCGTGACCGTGGGCCTGCCCGCCGCCATCCAGACGCTGAACACGCCGGTCTGGCACCTCGTGGCCGAGGAGCGCACGCTCAAGGGCAGCTACCTCGGCAGCTGCGTGCCGCGGCGCGACCTGGGGCGCTTCATCGCGCTGTACCGCCAGGGCAAGCTGCCCGTGGACCGGCTGCTCACCGGGCGCCTGAAGCTCGAGGAGATCAACGAGGGCTTCGACCGCCTGCAGCGCGGCGAGGCCATCCGGCAGATCGTCACGATGCCGTGACGGCCGCAGGCATCGCACCCCGCAGCAACTCCTTCTGCGTCCGAATCCCCAACCGCCGGAACGCCCGGTACTGATGCGTGCGCACCGTGCTGAGCTCCACGCCCAGCACGCGCGCCGTTTCCTTCGCCGTGCGGCCCGCCATCAGGTGGCCGATCACCTCGCGCTCGCGCAGGCTCAGCGTCAACAGCCGCGAGGCGAGGGTGGGCGCGGCCGCCTCGTGCACGGCCGCTGCGCTGCGGCTGTGGGCGCTGGCGGCGTCGGCCAGCAGGGTGGCGTGGGCGGCGATGACGCCGAAGTCGGTCTCGCCGAACTCGGGCTGCGCCAGGCTGCGATAGAAGCTCACGGCCACGCGCTGGCCGCTCGGGCGCAGCAACAGCACCGAGCTGCGCTCGCGGATGCCCACGTCGCCGTAGCAGGCGGCGCGGTAGGCGGGGTCGGCCACCTCGTCGCCGTGCTGGTGGCCCATCCACAGCTGCGCGCGCTTGGGCAGCTTGCGCGCGGCCAGCCAGGCCATGTGGGGGTCGAGCCGGTCGAAGCGCTGCGCCACGTAGCGCTCGGCGGTGCGCTCGGCCGTGTGGCCGTAGCTGCTGGCAGCCGACACGGTCTCGATGCGGCCGGTGGCGTCGACGCCGAACACGGTGCAGAAGGTGACGGGCATCACGCGGTGCATCGCCGCCAGGCAACTGGCCGCCAGGTGTGGCGTGCCGATGCCCGTCAGCACGTCGCCGACGACGGCGGCTGACAGCTGGGCGTCGGCGGCAGGGTGGAGGCGCCAGCGTTTCATGGGGTTTCGAAGGAGGACTAGGGTAAATGCCTCCTACGAAGTTATGACATTGGCGCGAGCAGTGCATCGGGACAATCCCGTTCCATGACCACCACCCGTACCGCCGACGCCGCCACCGGCCCCGTGCCGCCGCCGTCCTCCGCGACCGCGCTGCCGCCTTCGGTCGGCGCCTTCCACTACACGCGCTTCGCGCCCCGGCTGCCGTCGCTCGGCGCCGACGGCATGGAGCCCGGCCGCCACCCCGTCGTGATCGCGGGCGGCGGCCCGGTGGGCATGGCGTTGGCGCTGGGGCTCGCCAACCACGGCGCGCGCTGCGTGGTGCTGGAGGCCGACGACACGGTCTGCGTGGGCAGCCGCGCGGCCTGCATCTCGCGCCGCAGCCTGGAGATCGTCGAGCGCCTGGGCGCGCTCCCGGCGTTCATGGGCAAGGGCCTGCCGTGGAGCGTGGGGCGCAGCTTCTACAAGACGGCCGAGGTGTTCCGCTTCGAGATGCCGCAGGCCGCGCAGCAGAAGCTGCCGCCGATGATCAACCTGGAGCAGTACTACATCGAGCAGTACCTGCTGGACGAGATCGAGCGCCGCAATGCCGCGACGCCGGGGCTCATCGACATCCGCTGGGGCACCGAGCTCACCGCGCTTGCGCAGGACGAGGACGGCGAGGGCGTGACGCTCGACGTGCGCAACGCCGAGGGCGCCTACCGCCTGCGCGGCCAGTGGCTCGCGGCCTGCGATGGCGGCCAGAGCTTCGTGCGCAAGTCGCTCGGGCTGGCGCTGGAGGGCACGGGCTACGAAGGCCGCTACGTGATCATCGACATCGAACTGCACAGCGACCACCCGACCGAGCGCCGCGCCTGGTTCGACCCGCCGTGGAACCCCGGCTCGACCGTGCTGATGCACCGCCAGCCCGACGACATCTGGCGCATCGACTACCAGCTGCGCGCCGGCCAGAGCACCGAAGACGCGCTGCAGCCCGCGGCGGTGGCCGAGTTCGTGCAGCGCCACCTCGACGCCATCGGCGAAGGCCACCTGCCGTGGAAGACGGTGTGGACCTCGGTCTACCGCGCCGGCGCGATGACGCTCGACAGCTACCGCCACGGCCGCGTCGTGTTCGCGGGCAACGCGGCGCACGCGATGCCGATCTTCGGCGTGCGCGGGCTCAATTCGGGATTCGACGACGCCGACAACCTGGCCTGGAAACTGGCCTTCGTGGCCCAGGGCCTGTCGGGCCCGGCGCTGCTGGATTCGTACTCGCAGGAGCGCATCGCGGCCTTCCACATCAACGCCGAGAGCGCGATGCGCAGCACCGAGTTCATGTCGCCGCCCTCGCGCGGCTTCGACCTGCTGCGCGAGGCGGCGCTGTCGCTGTCGGAGGCGCACCGTGGCATCGCGCAGCTCATCAACCCGCGCCAGACGCAGGCCGTGCGCTACGAGGGTTCGGCGCTGTCGAGCACGGGCGATGCGCTGCCCGCCGGGCCGTTGCCGGGCGAGGCGATGCCCGAGCAGCCGCTCGCGCAGGGCCATCTCACCGACTGGATCGGCCCGGTGTTCACGCTGCTGGTGCTGCAGCCGGACCTGGCGCCGCTGCCCGACGCCGACATCGCGCAGGCCCGGCAGGGCGCTTTGCCTTTCGCGGTGCGCACCATTGGCAGCTTGGGCAGCAGCAGCGCCGATGCGCAGGCGTCCCCCGCCGTCTTCGCAGCGCTCGGCGCGCAAGATGGCGCCGTCTATCTGCTGCGCCCCGACGGCCACGTGGCCGCGCGCTGGCACCGCCTGCCGGCCGGCGCGCTGCCCGCCGCGCTGGCGCGCGCGGCCGTCGCCCCTTCACAGGACATTCCCGCATGACGACCTCCGCCCCCTCGCTCCATCCCGACGCCCGCGACCGCCTGTACGCCGAGTGCGCGCGCGCCATCACCGAGGCCGGCGCCGAGCGCGAATCGCTGTTCCTCGCGCGGCTCGCGCTGCTGCTGTTCGAGCAGGTCGGCGACGAGGCGCGCTGCCGCGCCGCGCTGGCCGACGCGTTGCGCGCGCTGCCCGTACCATCGCTGTCCGCTTCCGAACAACAACATGGAGATTGATCTCATGGATCGCCGCACCCTTCTCGCCACGCTCGCCTCCGGCGCCGCCGTGGCCGCAGCCCCCTTCGCCCACGCACAGGACTACCCCGCGCAGCTCATCAAGTGGGTCGTGCCGTACCCCGCGGGCGGCGGCACCGACGTAATCGCGCGCGTGCTGGCCGAGGCCATGCGCCAGACGCTGGGCCAGCAGATCGTGGTCGACAACCGCCCCGGCGCGTCGACCAACATCGGCGCCGACCTGGTCGCCAAGAGCAAGCCCGACGGCTACACGGTGCTGTCGGCCGACAACGCCGTGCTGGCCTTCAACGAGCACCTGTTCAGCAAGCTGCCGTTCAGCCCCGAGAAAGACTTCACCTACATCGGCGCCATCGGCAAGTTCCCGCTCGCGCTGGTCGTGCACCCGGACTTCCCGGCCAAGACCTTCAAGGAGTTCCTGGCCTACGTGAAGGCCAACCCCGGCAAGGTCAACTACGCCTCGCCGGGCAACGGCTCGCCGCACCATCTGGCGATGGAAATGTTCAAGGCGCGCACCGGCACCTTCATCACCCACATCCCGTACCGCGGCGCGGCGCCGGCCATGGCCGACGTGATGGGCGGCCAGGTGCCGTGCATGTTCCTGGACCTGGCCTCGGGCCTGCCGATCATGCAGGGCAACAAGGTGCGCGTGCTGGCCATCGGCTCGGGCGCGCGCAGCAAGCGCCTGCCCGACGTGCCGACGCTGGCCGAAGTGGGCGTGCCCAACACCGAGGTGTTCGCGTTCCAGGGCATCCTCGGCCCGGCGGGCCTGCCCGCCGCCGTGGTGAACAAGCTCAACAGCGACCTGAACAAGGCCTTCAGCACGCCGGCTGTGCAAAAGCGCTTCGACGACTTCGGCATGGAAGCGATGCCCGGCACGCCGGCGCAGTTCGCGGCGCTGTCGCGCGCGGAGTCGAAGCGCTGGGGCCCGATCATCAAGCAGGCGGGCATCAAGCTGGACTGATGCCGCCCAGAGGCGTTCGTCCTAGCGGGCGAACGCTTTTCGCGAGCCGTCTTCGAAGACTTCGTCGTCGCGCTGCAGCTCGCCGTTCTCGTCCCAGCTGCGTTCGCGCGTCACGCGGCCCTTGTCGTCGAAGCTCGACTCGGCCAGCAGCTCGCCTTTTTCATTGAAGCGCTGGTGCGTGCCTACGGGCACCTGCCGGCCGCGCCCCGGCGCGAGGTAGCGGCCCTGCGCGGCGCGCTGGCCGCTGTCGTAGAACTCGGTCACGTCGACCGTGCGCTCGCTGCCGGCGCCGCTGTAGACGGCCTTGCTGCGCGGCTGGCCGTTGAGGTGGTAGCTGTCGTCGCTCAGGGGCTCGCCCGCGGCGTTCCAGCGCTGGTCGCGCACCAGCGAGCCGCGGTCGGAAAACTCCTGCTCGCGCTGGCGGATCGACGAGCGCCCGACCAGCAGCCACACGGTTTCGCGCCGCTTCACGCCTTCTGACGAAAAACTGCGCTCCACGCGCCGGTTGCCGGTGGTCTCGTCGACCACCGAGGGCTTGCCGTTGTCGTAGAACTCCTGCGTGCGCACGCGCTTGCCCGCCTGGTACGACAGCCGCGAGCGCAGCGTGCCGCGCGCGTCGAACAGGTCGACGTTCGACGGCCCGCCCGTGAAGCCGCACAGCCTGGCATCGTCGGCCACCGGCGCCAGCACCGGCGCCTCGGCGCAGCGCAGCATCGACATCTGGCCGCGCTCGGTGAACTCGACCATGGCGCGCTCGGTGCCGCGGTCGGGGTAGAAGGTGGCGCGCCGCAGCTGGCCGCCGGGGTAGAAGCTGCGCACCAGGCCGCGCTCCTGGCCGTCGTCGTACATGGCGTCGCGCAGCACCTGGCCACCGGGCGCGAACTCGCGCGCGCGGCCGTGCATGTTGCCCTTGGCGTTGATGGTGTGCTCGCGCGCGAGCTTGCCCTTTTCGTAGAAGCGCACCAGGCCCATGAAGACGCCGTTCTGCACCTGCTGCTCGCGCTGGAGCTCGCCGGTGCCACGGTCCTTGCAGCGCATCAGGCCGGTCTTGCCGGCGGTGCTGTTGCCGTCGGCCGGGCTCACGCGCTGGCCGTTGAGCTCGCACTCCTGCTGCGCGTGGACCCTCGGGGTACCCAGCAGCGCGGCCAATGCGATCGCGGCCAGGCCGAGGAGGGACGCGGCCGCCCGGGGCGCCCGAAGATCGGAAGCGGGCGGGCGCAGGGTCACTTGTCGTAGAGCGTGTCGAGCGAACGGAAACCCTTGACCTCGATCGGGTTGCCGAAGGGGTCGCAGAAGAACATCGTCCACTGCTCGCCCGGCTGGCCTTCGAAGCGCACCTGCGGCTTCAGCACGAACTCGGTGCCGGCGGC
Source organism: Variovorax sp. FW305-3-2-15-B-LB1 (assembly GCF_058787635.1). Lineage (NCBI taxonomy): Bacteria > Pseudomonadati > Pseudomonadota > Betaproteobacteria > Burkholderiales > Comamonadaceae > Variovorax > Variovorax sp. FW305-3-2-15-B-LB1. The sequence continues at coordinate 35,232 of NZ_JBYSZY010000054.1, forward strand.
TTCGAGGCGCCCGGCCAGCGCCTGCCAGTCGGGCAGCGCGAGCACGATGCCGAAGTGCGGCATGGGCACCATCGCGTCGCCGACGCGGCCGGTGCGGGTGGTGGCGAAGGGCTCGCCCAGGTGCAGCGAGATCTGGTGGCCGAAGAAGTCGAAGTCGACCCAGGTGTCGGTGCTGCGGCCTTCGGCGCAGCCGAGCACGTCGCCGTAGAAGCGGCGGGCGCCGTCCAGGTCGCGCACGTGGAAGGCAAGGTGAAAGATGCTTTGCATGGTTTTGGATTATGGGCAGCGGTGCTGTGAGAATGCCGGACTTTCTTTCAATCATGGAGCTCGCCTTGCGGATACTCCGAGCCCTCGTCGCACCGCTGCGCCTGCTGTCGCGCGGCACCGACCGGCCGGCGCCCCAGCGCCTTCTTGCACGTCTGACCCGCCAGGCCTTCGCGGCAGTCGGTGGTTGTTTCATCGCGGTGGCCGCACATGCCGCTGCCTGCCCGCCCTCGGCCATCGCCAGCCTGGAGAAGCCCGGCATCGGCCTGCGCAATGGCATCGACCGCGGCCTGCTGTGGCGCATCGAGCGCGACGGCCGCACCTCGTGGCTCTACGGCACCCTGCACCTGGGGCGCGGCGAATGGGTGCGTCCCGGCCCCACCGTGCAGAAGGCGCTGGCGCAGAGCGACACGCTCGCGCTGGAGCTCGACTCGCGCGACGACGCCACGGTGCGCGCCCTGAGCCAGCCGGCCGACCCGGCCGCGGTGGCGCGCGTGCTCAGCGGCGAACGCGCCCGCCGGCTCGAGCGCCAGAACGCCGAGGCCTGCGTGCCGCCGGGCTCGACCGCCCGGCTGTCGCCCATCCTGCAGGTGACGGCGCTGACCGCGCTGGCGGCGCGCGCCGACGGGCTGTATGCGGAGTTCGGCGTCGACGAGACGCTGGCCGTCTCGGCGCGCAACAGCAACAAGCCGATCGTCGCGCTCGAGAACGCGGCCGACCAGCTGCGCTGGCTCACCGGCGGCTCCGAAGCCGAGGAGGCCGAGCAGATCGACGCCATGCTCGACGAGCTCGAATCGGGCCGGCTGCGCGGCCAGCTCAAGACGCTGGCCGATGTCTGGGCGCGCAGCGACGCGGCCCGGCTGGCACGCTACGCCGAGTGGTGCGAGTGCCTGAACACGCCGGCCGAGCAGCGCCTCATGAAGCGCCTGCTCGACGACCGCAACCCCGGGCTGGCCGACGGCATCGAGCGCCTGCATGCGGGCGGGCGCAGCGCGTTCGCCGCGGTCGGCGCGCTGCACATGGTCGGCGCGCAGGGCCTGCCCACGCTGATGGCGGCGCGCGGCTTTCGCGTCACGCCGGTGCTCACCGAGGCGCAGGCGCAGCAGGCGCTGCCGATGCCGGCGCTCGCCGCGCCCGAGCCGCCGGCCCGCAAGGCGGTGCGCGGTGGCAAGAACGTCAAGGGGCAGAAGGCCGTCAAGGGCGCTGGCCAGAAGGCGACCGCGAAGGGCGGGGCCAAGCCGACCGCCAAAGCCGCTGCCGCGCCGAAAGGCAAGGCCGCACCCCGTGCCGCCCCCAAGGCCACCAACAGCAAAGTGCGCCGATAATCTCGACCGCCATGCACACGTTGCTCCCCCACCCCCGCCTGATCGGCCGCCTCGGCCGGTGGGTGCTGCTGTGGTTCGTGCTGTCGCTGGGCGTGGCGGTGGCGTCGCCGGTGGTGCATCCGCAGGCGATGGAGCTGGTGTGTTCTGGCGCCGGCACCATCAAGGTGGTGGTGCACACCGAAGACGGCGTGCAGGACATGGGCGCCACGCACATGGACTGCCCGCTGTGCGTGCTAACCGGCGCGCCGCCCCCGCCGCCCGTGGCCGCCGCGTTCGATGCGCCCCTGCCGCTGGGGCGCGTGCTTCAACCCATTCCCGCCGCGCGCCATGCCGCGGCCACGGCCGCGCCGCTTCCGGCCCGTGGGCCCCCGCGTTCCGCCTGAGCGATCAGCAACAGCGCTGTCTGTCGGTGCACCCCAGGTGCGCGCAGGCAGTCCCTTTGGCTTGAAGTTCGTGGAGCCGGTTCCCCATGAAGCAGCACTCCCGCGCCCTGGCGATCGCCATGGCATTTCCTTTCAGCGCGCCGGTGTGGGCGCAGCAGCAAACGCCGCCGGACATTGATCCGCCGGAGGCCGGCGCTGCGGCCGCCCCGGGCCGCACGCTGGGTACCGTCACCATCAGCGGTGGCCGGCCGACCTCGCTGCCGACGCAGATCCCCACCACCATCGAAGGCGTGACCGCCGAGCAGATCGCCGAGACGGTCAACGCGACCGACGCCGAAGACGCGCTCAAGTACCTGCCGAGCCTGCTGGTGCGCAAGCGCTACATCGGCGACTTCAACCACGCGGTGCTGGCCACGCGCGCCTCGGGCACGGGCAACAGCGCGCGTGCGATGGTCTACGCCGACGGCATCATGCTGTCGAACCCGCTGGGCAACGGCGCCACCTTCGCGCCGCGCTGGGGCATGGTGTCGCCCGACGAGATCGAGCGCGTCGACGTGCTCTACGGCCCGTTCTCGGCCGCCTACCCGGGCAACTCGGTGGGCGCCGTGGTCGACTACGTGACGCGCATGCCCACGCAGCTCGAGGCGCACGTCAAGCTCAGCGGCTTCACCTCGAACTTCGACCTGTACAACAGCCATTCGTCGCCGGGCGGCCAGCAGCTCGACCTGTCGCTGGGCAGCCGCAGCGGCGACTGGTCGTGGTGGCTCGGCGCCTCGCGCACCCACAGCAAGGGGCAGTCGCTGTCGTTTGCCAACCGGCTCGTGAGCGCCGGCACGGTGGGCAGCGCGGGCACGCCCGTCACCGGCGCGGTGCTCGGGCTGAACCCGTCGAACCAGCCGTGGTGGCTGCTGGGCGGCATCACCGCCTACGACACCACCCAGGAGCAGGCCAAGCTCAAGCTGGCCTACGACTTCTCGCCCACGGTGCGCGCCACCTACACGCTGGGCGCCTGGCACAACACCACGCACGGCAGCACCGACACCTACCTGCGCGATGCGCTCGGCCAGCCGGTGTACGGCGGGCGCGTGAACCTCGGCGGACGCACCTACAACCTCGACGCACCGGCGGCGGCCTTCGCGCCGACCGAGACGGCGCTCACGCACTACATGCACGGCCTCTCGGTGAAGAGCCACACCGGCGGCGTGTTCGACTGGGAGGTGGCGGCGAGCCTGTTCGACTACGCGAAAGACACCTCGCGCACGCCGACCACGGCGCTGCCCGGCGCCTTCTACGGCGGCCCCGGCCGCACCACCGACATGGGCGGCACCGGCTGGCACACCTTCAAGGCCGCGGGCACCTGGCGGCCCACCGGCTCGGCCGAAGGCGTGGGCGCGCACGTGGTCGACTTCGGCGTCCAGCAGGACACTGCGCGGCTGCGCAGCGCCATCGGCAACACGCGCGACTGGATCGGCGGGCCGGCCGTGTCGCCGTTCTCCGCCTTCAACGGCAACACGCGGCTGCGCTCGCTCTACGTGCAGGACACCTGGCGCTTCGCGAAAGACTGGAAGACCACGCTGGGCCTGCGCCACGAGCGCTGGGAGGCCTACGGCGGCCAGCTGGGCAACGCGGCGCGGCTGCTCGACTTCGCGCCGCGCAAGAACAGCTTCGTCTCGCCCAAGGCCGCGCTCGCCTGGCAGGCCACGCCCGACTGGCACTTCAAGGCCTCGGTCGGCCGCGCCGTGCGCATGCCCACCGTGAGCGAGCTCTACCAGGGCTCGATCGAGGGCAACCGCATCGTCAACACCAACCCCGAGCTGCGCCCCGAGCGCTCGTGGACCGCCGAGCTGAGCGCCGAGCGCGACCTCAAGCGCTGGGGCGTCGACGGCGTGCTGCGCACCACGCTGTTCTTCGAGCACACGAAGGACGCGCTGTACACCCAGGCGCTCACCAACCTCGTGAGCACCGTGCAGAACGTCGACGCCATCCGCACGCGCGGGCTGGAGGTGGCGATCAACACGGTCGACGCGGGCATCCAGGGGCTGGACCTGGGCGGCAGCCTCACGCTGACCGATTCGAAGATCACCGCCAACCGCGGCTTCCCGGCCAGCGTGGGGCGCGACCAACCGCGCGTGCCCAAGGTGCGCGCCTCGCTGCTCGCCACCTACCGGCCCGACGCCAAGTGGAGCTATACCGTCGGCGCGCGCTACAGCGGGCGCCAGTACGGCACGCTCGACAACAGCGATCCGAACGGCATGGCCTTCATGGGCTTCTCGAAGTTCTTCGTGGTCGATGCGCGCATCCGCTACCGCATCGACCGCCAGTGGAGCGCCGCCGTCGGCATCGACAACCTGAACAACCGCACCTACTGGGCCTTCCACCCGTACCCGCAACGCACCTTCGTGGCCGAACTGAAGTTCGACCTCTGACCCTCACTTTTTCCTCCCCAAGGACACACGCCATGACGAAGCTTTCGACCCCCACTTTCCACATCCTCGCCGCCTGCGCCCTGCTGGCCGGTGCCGGCGCCGCCGGCGCCCACGTGAGCCTGCCCCCGGGCGGCGCCACCGTCGGCAGCGAGTACAACGCCGCCTTCCGCGTAGGCCACGCCTGCGAAGGCGCCAAGGCCACGACCGGCCTCGCGGTGCGCCTGCCCAAGGGCTTCGTGCTCACCGACGCGCAGGCGCGCAAGGGCTGGAAGCTCGACGCGCCCAAGGCGGGCAGCGCCGAAGGCGAAGTGCGCTGGACGGCAGAGACGCCGCAGAACGCGCTGCCCGGCAGCGAGCGCGGCGAGTTCGTGCTGCGCGGCAAGGTGCCCGCCACGCCGGGCCCGCTGTGGTTCAAGGTGCGCCAGGACTGCGACGTCGGCAGCGTCGACTGGGCCGAAGTGCCCGCCGCGGGAAGCACCACGGCCGGCCTGAAGAAGCCCGCGGCCAAGCTCGACGTGGTGGCGCAGGGCGTGGCCACGGTCGACGTGCGCGACGCCTGGGTGCGCCAGTCGGTGCCGGGCCAGAGCGGCACCGGCGCCTTCATGAAGCTCACCGCGCCCACGGGCACGAAGCTGGTCGGCATCTCGACGCCTGCCGCCGGCGTGGCCGAGGTGCACGAGATGAAGATGGAAGGCGACACCATGCGCATGCGCGAACTCGCGGGCGGCCTCGAGCTGCCGGCCGGCAAGACCGTCGAGCTCAAGCCCGGTGGCTACCACGTGATGCTGATGGACCTGAAGGGCGCGATGACCAAGGGCGCGACCGTGCCCATGACCCTGAAGTTCGAGGACGCCAAGGGCGCGAAGACGACGCTGGAGCTGAAGCTGCCGGTCGGTGCGCCCGAAGGCGCCGCCGCTGCCGCTGCGCCCGCGGCGGGCGGTGCGCACCAGCACAAGCACTGACCCCGGCGGGGTCTGGCCGGACCGTCAGAGCAACTGGTCCGGCGCCAGCGGCCCGAACAGTCGCAGCAGGAAGCGCAGCGTGGCGCTCGCGTCGGGCTCGGTGTCCGTGTCCTGCAGGCCGCTGCCTTCGGGCGCGTGCCACACCAGCGTGCCTTTTGCGAGCTCGACATGCCAGGCGCGCTCGCGCATGCCGCGCTCGATCTGCTCGGCCGCCATGCGCGAGAGTTCGCCGCTGCGGATCAGCAGCGCGATCTCGGTGTTCTGCAGCTGCGAGCGCAGGTCGAGGTTCATCGAGCCGACCACCAGCAACCGGCCGTCCATCACCAGCACCTTGGAGTGCAGCATCGCGCGCGATTCGCCGCTGACGCTGCCCGCGCCGCTGCCGCCCGAGGAGCCGAACACATTGCCGAAGTCGGCCTGCTCGCTGCGCAGCTCGTAGAGCTCCACGCCGGCGGCGAGCAGCGCCTTGCGGTGGCGCGCATAGCCGACGTGGGCGATGGGCGCGTCGTTCGAGGCCAGTGAATTCGTCAGCACCCGGATGCGCACGCCCCGCGCGCGCGCCGCGGCAAAGGCCTGCTGCATGTCGGGGCCGGGCACGAAGTAGGGCGAGATGATCAGCAGGTCGGTGCGCGCCTGGCCGATCAGGTGCAGCAGGCCTTCGACCACCGTGTCGCCGCTGGAGGCCAGGTCGGCCAGCGCGGTGGCGCTGCGCGAGGGCAGCTCGGGCCGACTGACCACGAGGTCGGGGTTGCGCACCGCGCCGGGGCCGCTGTCGGCCGGGATCTTGCCGGGCGCGTCGGCCAGCATCAGGGCCGGGGCCCAGACGAAGGCGGCGCTGCGTAGATCCAGCGGCTTCTCGTCCCAGGCGCGGGCGCGCTGCTCGGCCGTGGGGCCGGCGCCGGGGCGCGGCTCGCCGTCCGGGGGCTTGGGCTGGTTGCGTGCTTCGGCCGCTTCGTCGCTGAGTTCCTGGTCGACCCGGCGCGCGCGGTCGCGGATGCGCTGGAACTCCTCGCGCGAGACCAGCGACTGCACGGGGTAGGCGCGCTCGTTGTTCCAGTAGCTGTCGAAGCTGCGCGAGAGGTCCTGCACGATCGGGCCGGCCGCCAGCACGTCGACGTCGACGAAGTTGCCGGTGATGGCATTGCCGAAGTAGGCGTCGCCCAGGTTGCGCCCGCCCGTCACCCCCATCACGTTGTCGGCCAGGAACAGCTTGTTGTGCATGCGCTGCTGGATGCGCGAGACCTCGCCGATGGCGTTGAGCATGCGGTTGAAGCCGGTGCCGCGCGAACCCGCGAGCGGGTTGAACAGCCGCATCTCGATGTTCGGGATGAAGGCCAGGCCGAGCACCAGCGCGTCGCGGCCGATGGTGTGGAAGTCGTCCAGCAGGATGCGCACCCGCACGCCGCGCTCGGCCGCCGCGCGCAGCCCGCGCACCAGCCGGCCGGTGCTGGCGTCGGCGTGGATGGCGTAGTACTGCAGGTCCAGCGTCTTCTGTGCGTTCTCGATCAGCGCCAGCCGGCTGCCGTAGGCGGCCTGCGGGCCGCCCAGCAGCAGGAAGCCGGAATCGAAGCGCGCCTTGTCGGCGTTGCGGCGCTCCCGCAGCAGCGTGGCCAGCGCCGTGCCGTCGGGCGAGGCGAGCGCGGTCGAGACGGGGCGGTCCACGTCCTTCGGAAGCTGCGCGCAGGCGCCGAGCACCATGAGGGCCAGCAGCGCGACGCTGCGGCGGACCAACGCGTGGAAGGAAGAAGAAGGCATGCGGCGGGGTCTTTCCGGGGGCTTGGGAAGGCGGTGCCGCATGTATAGCCGAGTTGGCGCCCGTCGTGGGTGGGACGGGCGGCCAACCGGTGAGGGAAGAGGGCGCTCAGCGCCCGGCGCCGAGTTCTTCCTGGCGCTCCAGCGCGGCGAGCAGCTCGTCGTCGATTTTCGCGTGGCGCTCGCTCAGCTCGACCGCGCGCGAGGCGTCGCTTGCATAGATGGCGCCGCCGTCGAGTTCGAGCATTTCGCTGATGCGCTTCTGCTCGGTTTCGAGGGCTTCGATCTGCGCGGGCAGGGCTTCGAGTTCGCGCTGCTCCTTGTAAGAGAGCTTCTTGCGGGGACCGCCGGTGGGGGCTGCAGCGGGTGCAGCCGCGGGG
>NZ_JBYSZY010000055.1:0-42440 GCF_058787635.1 Variovorax sp. FW305-3-2-15-B-LB1
CCGGCGGAACCGTCCAGCGGGCTCTCGCCCACCGCCTCGCCCCCGCCGCCGCAGCTCGACCTGCTGCCCCGGCGCTTCCTGATGCCGCCCCCGGGCTTCTTCCCCGGCCTGGCCGGCCCGCCCGACTCGATCTTTCGCCGCCTCGCCGTGCTCGATGCCCACGGCGCGCTCGTGGTCGGCGCGACCATCGACCCGGAGAACGCCGCGCGCCGGCCGATCCGCCACGGGCGCACCGTCGTCGGCTACCTCGCGCTCGCGCCGATGCAGGGCCTGGAGAGCGAGGCCGACCGCGCCTTTCTCGCCCGGCAGTCCGGCGTGATCGCGCTCACCGGGCTGTGCGGCCTGGCCTTTGCGCTGGTGCTGTCGTGGCTGCTGGCGCGGCGCTGGTTCCAGCCGATCGACGCGCTCACGCAGGCCGCGCAGGATGTGGCGCGCGGGCGGCTCTCGACGCGCGTCGCGGTCCACGGCTCGGACGAGCTCGCGCTGCTGGGCAAGACCTTCAACGACATGGCGCAGCGCCTGGACACGGCCGAGGCCTCGCGCCGTGCCTGGTTGGCCGACGCGGCGCACGAGCTGCGCACACCGCTGGCCGCCATGCGCGCGGAGATCGAGGCGCTGCAGGACGGCGTGCGCAGCTTCGACGAACGCACCGCGCTGCGCATGCACCGGCAGGTGATCCGCCTCGGCCAGCTCGTCGACGACCTGCGCAGCAGCATGCGCGAGCCCCAGAGCGACCTGCTGAAGGCGCCGGTGTACCCGCTGTCGCTGCTGAAAGAAGCGCTCGACCACGCGCGCGACCGCTTCGCGCAGCGCGGCATCGCGCTCGACCGCGACGCCCTCGATCGCATCGCCGCCTCGGCCCAGCCGGTGATCGACGGCGACGCGCACCGGCTGCACCAGGTCTTCATGAACCTGCTGGAGAACACGCTGGCCTACACCGACGCCGGCGGCCAGCTGCGCATCGGCGTGAGCGTCGAAGGCGCATGGACCGGCAATTGCCTCACGCTGGCGTTCGACGACAGCGCACCGGGCGTGCCCGAGGAAGAGATTCCGCGCCTCTTCGACCGCCTGTTCCGCGGCGAAACCTCGCGCAGCCGCGCGCTGGGCGGCTCGGGCCTGGGCCTGTCGATCTGCCGCGCGACCCTCGAGGCGCACGGCGGCAGCATCGAGGCGGCGCCTTCGCCGCTGGGCGGGCTGCGCATGACGATCACCCTTCCGCTGGCGGCTTCCGCATGACACGCATCGTGATCGTCGAGGACGAACTCGACATCGCCTCCGTGGTGCAGGACTACCTGCGCCACGCGGGCTACGACACCGAGCATTTCGCCGACGGGCAGAGCGCGCTCGAACGCATCGTCGCCGCACCGCCCGACCTCACTCTGCTCGACATCATGCTGCCGCGCCTCGATGGCATCGAGGTGCTGCGCCGCGCGCGGGAGCACACGGCGCATCCGATCATCATGCTCACCGCGCGCATCGAGGAGGTCGACCGCCTGCTGGGCCTGGAGCTGGGCGCCGACGACTACGTGTGCAAGCCCTTCTCGCCGCGCGAGCTGGTGGCACGCGTGCACGCGGTGCTGCGTCGCACTGCGCCGGCACCGGCCTTGGCGGCGCCCGGCGCGCCGGGCGACGCACCGGGCCTCGTGCTTGACGACGTGCACTGGCGCGCCTCGCTCGACGGCACGCCGCTGAACCTCACGCGCCGCGAGTTCGGGCTGCTGCAGGTGCTGTCGCGGCACCCGGGCCGCATCTTCTCGCGCGCCCGGCTGCTGGAGCTGGCCTACGACGACACGGTGGACGTGACCGAACGCGCCATCGACAGCCACGTGAAGAACCTGCGCCGCAAGCTCGGCGCGGTGACGCCCGCGCACGACTGGATTCGGTCGGTGTATGGCGTGGGCTTCGCGTGGGAAGCGCCGCCGCCGGCCTGAGCGACCAGGCTAGTTTTGTCGAGGGGCTGCCGCGCGAATTTGCGTCGCCGTCTTCGCCCAGGTCTTCTCCAGCATCCGCGAAAGATAGGACGCCGACTCCCAGCCGACCTGCAGCGCGATGGACAGCACCGAGTCCCGCGTGGTCTGCAACAGGTACACGGCCCGTTCGATGCGCTGGCGCTGCAGGAACTCCAGCGGCGAGATGCCGTGCTTCGCGCGGAAGATCCGCTCCACCTGCCGGCGCGACAGCCGGTGCTGCTGGGCAAAGGCGTCGAGCGACAGGGGCTGCGCCAGATCGCGCAGCATCGTTTCGGCCAGCAGCTCGGCCACCCACAATGCCGGCGAGGCGTCGCCCTCCGACAACGGGTTGGCGCTCAGGCGCGCGGCCTCCATCACGAGCGCGCCGCACAGCACGTAGTTCTCGCTGTCGCCGGCACGGGTCGATTCGAACATCCGCTGCGACAAGGCGCCCAGCGCGGTGCTGCCCGCGCGCATGCCTTGCGGGGGCCGCACGACGCCCTGCGCCTGCAAGGCCGTGGCCCACAGCGCCGGGTCGACGTAGACCGCGACATGGCTCTGGCCGGCGGTGAGCGTGGTCGTCGAATGCGCGTTGCCCGCCGCGAACCAGACGAAGTGGCCGGGCCCGAGGCGCTGCGCCTCGCCCTGCGCATCGCCCACGCTGAAGCGGCCTGCGATGGGCACGAACAGCATGTCGCAATCGTGCACGTGCGCGTCGGTGGCGTAGTGGTCGCGGGTGTTGGCGACCATCGTCGCCTGGTGAGACAGCCGTTCGACGAACAGCGATTGGCGGGGCGGCGGGTGGCTGGAAGTCAGTGGCATGGCCATTCCTTGTCGCATTCGAAGCCGCGCATGTCGCAATCGGGCGCACGCGTTGGCGCGCGCTCCACAGAATCGGAAGGACCACTCCTGCAAGAAGACCCCATGACTACTCAACCTCTGCGCCGCGCGCTCCTGGGCCTGGCCGCCGCCGGTGCCCTGTACGGGCCGACCGCCTCGTGGCCGGCCTCCGATCCGGCCTACCCGGTGAAGCCGATCACCATCATCGTACCCTTCCCCGCCGGCGGCGGAACGGACGTGATCTTCCGTTCGGTGCAGCTGCGGCTGCAGGCTGCGCTCGGTGTGTCGGTCATCATCGACAACCGCTCGGGCGCAGGCGGCACCGTGGGCACGGGCTTCGGCGCGAAGGCGAACCCCGACGGCTACACGCTGGTGGCCAGCACCACGACCACCATCGCCTCGGCCGATGCGGTGTACCCCAAGCTCCCGTACGACCCCCTCAAGGGCCTGGTGCCGATCGGCACCATCGGCACCACGCCTTTCGTGCTGGTGGTCACGCCCGCGCTGGCGGCGCGCACGGTGAAGGACTTCGTCGGCTACGCCAAGGCCAACCCGCAGGCGCTCAACTACGGCAGCATCGGCAACGGCAGCCTGAGCCACCTGGCGGGCGAACTGTTCAAGCAGCGCACCGGCATCGAGATGACGCACGTGCCCTACCGCGGTGCCGCGCCGGCGCAGGCCGACCTGATGGCAGGCCAGATCCAGGCGCTGTTCGACAACCCGCCCGCGCTGCTGGCGCAGGTGCGCGGCGGCCGCATGCGGGCGCTGGCCATCAGTGAACCGTCGGCGGGTTTCGCCGACCTGCCGACTTTCGAGGCAGCCGGCATCAAGGACTTCAAGCCGCAGCTCTGGTATGGCCTGATGGCACCGGCCGCCACGCCGCAGCCGGTGGTGCAGCGCCTGCGCGCCGCGCTCGACACCGCGATGAAAGACCCGGCCCTGCGCACCGACATGCTGGCCAAGGGCGTGACGCCGTGGAGCGTGCGGCCCGAGGTGTTCGAGGAGCAGATCCGCGGCGACATCAAGCTCTGGGGCGGCATTGCGCGCTCGGTCAACGCGAGGGCTGATTGACGATGGCTGCGATTTTTTCTGCGCCCGGTTGCCGGAACATCCGCGTGTTCGTCGGCCCCGATCCATCCGTCGGCGGCAACCCCGCGCCCGTCTGGCTCGATGCCGACGCGCTCTCCACCGCACAGATGCAGGCGCACACCCGGCTCAGCGGCCATGAGTCCGTCTTCGTGCTGAAGCCGACGACACCGGCGCACCGGCTGCGCATGCGTTACTTCGTGCCCAAGCACGAGATGGAAATGTGCGGCCACGCCACGGTCGGCGCGCTGTGGCTGCTGCACCGGCGCGGCGAATGGGACGGTGCGCCCGTCGCGATCGAAACGCTCAGCGGCACCGTCACGGGCCGGCGCGTCGATGGCACGGTGCAGATCAGCCAGCCGCGCGCCACGGTGGAAGAGGTGACGCAACAGCGGCTGGTCGAAGACATCGCGCAGTGCCTGGGCATCGAGGTCGGGCAGATCGTGGGGCCGGTGCTCAACGCCGCCACCAGCCGGGTCAAGACGCTGGTTCGCCTGACCGACACCGCGCAGCTGCACGCCTTGCGCGTCGACTTCGCGCGCGTCGAATCGCTGTGCGAACGTCTCAGGTCCACCGGGCTGTATCCCTATGCCATGTCACGGGACGAGACCGACACGGTCAGCGCACGGCAATTTCCGAAATCTTCCGGCTACCCGGAAGACGCCGCCACGGGCATCGCCGCCGCCGCGCTGGCCTGGGGCCTGCGCCGCCTTGGGCTGGTCGGCCACGAGGCGCTGTCAGTGACCGTGCGGCAGGGAGAAGCAATGGGTTCGCCCTCCGCGATCCACGTGGGATTGCCATCGGATGCGAACGCGCAGGAAGGCTGCTGGGTCGGCGGCGAGGCCTGCGATGCGCAACCCGAAGATTTCTTGCTCGGCCAGCTGTGCCCACCTGAAGTGGCGCGGGCCAAGCCATCGGGTACTTACGCCACATTCGCGAGGGCCGGCAGTCTGCTGCACACGAGCGGCGTGGTGGCGCGCGAGAACGGCCAGGTGATCACAGGCCGGCTCGACGGCCCCGACGATGTGCCGCGCGGCCAGTGGGCCGCAGTGGCGGCTGTCGGCGCCCTGCTGCGCGCAGCACAGGACGAGCTCGGCAGCCTCTCGCGCGTCGTTCGCGTCGTGGCACTGAACGGCTACCTCCAGACTTGCGGCGACTTCCAGGACCACGCCCAGGTGATGGACGCGGCCTCGGCGGCCCTGCAACAGATCTTCCCCGATGCCGCCCTGCCGGTTCGCACCACCGTGGGCGTCGCGTCGCTGCCTCGCGGCGGCGTGGTCGAGGTGTCGATGGTGCTCGAGACGCGCGACTAGGCTCGCTTCTTCCCGGCTTTTTCCACGGGAGGCAGCGCGGCGTGCCCGCTCGTCACCACCGCCGAGGTGGCGGGCCGCCTCAGCCCCAGCGCGCCTTCGAGCATCCGCAGGATGGTCTCGCGGGCCAGGTCGAAGTCGGCCGGCTCCAGCGCCTGCTTACCCAGCAGCATGCGCATCTGCCAGGCGAAGTCGGCGTAGGTCTGCGTCATGGCCCACAGCGTGAACAGCAGGTGCGGCACGGGCAGCGGCGCCACGTCGCCGTTCGCCATCCAGCGGTTCAGCACGGCCGCTTCGGCGCGGAAGGCCGGTACCAGCTTGGCCTCGATGTCGTCGGCGCATTGCGGCGCCTGCGAAATGATTTCCTGCGCGAACAGCCGCGAGCCCGAGGGGTGGTCGTACGAGAACTGCAGCTTCTGCGTGACGTAGCGCTCCAGCGCGGCATGCGGGTCGAGGTCGGCGTCGGCCAGGCTGTTGAGGTTCGACAGCCACGAGTCGAGCACGTCGTTGAACACGCGGCTGTACAGCGCCTTCTTCGAGGGGAAGTAGTACAGCAGGCTCTGCTTGGAGATGCCCGCGTCGGCCGCGATGTCGTCGACCGACACGCCGCCGTAGCCGTGCAGCGCGAATCGCTCCTGCGCCACCGCAAGGATGGCGCTCTCGAGGTTCTGGCGGCGGGCCTGGCGCTTCACGGCGGGAGGACGCACCGCAGTTCGCAGGGGGGGCGCAGCACTCATGGGTTCTTCATCCGCGCCAGAAAGCGCACCAGTCGCTCGTCGCCGCAGTGCGCGACGTTGAAGCGATACCAGGCAAAGGGCTGCGGCATGTCGCCGAAATCGGTCGCGGCCGCGAGCGGCAGGCCCTGCTTGCGCGCCTCCTGCAGCACCGCATCGCTCGATGGACGAGGCTCACAGCCGGGCGGCCAGCCTGCGCAGAGAAAGGGACCGCCATCGGGCACGCACAGCGCCTGCAGGCCCGCGCCGGTCAACAGCGACAGCGTGCGCTCGCCGGCGATCTTCAGCGCGGTGTTGAGCTTCTGCAGGAAGCGCGGATAGCCGGCATCGGCCAGCACCTCGCAGGCCACGCGCTCTTCGAACTCGCTCGGGCCGAGCGTGGTGTGCAGGCAGCGCAAGGCCGCATCCTCGACCCAATGCTGCGGCAGCAGCACATGTGCAAGCCGCAGCTTGGCCGAGAGCGTGGTCGACACGCCACCGACCTGCGCCACGCGCTGCAGCCCGTCCATCGCGGCAAGGCTGGGCGCCTGCAACGGCGAGAGCCCGCGCCAGGTGTCGAGCTCGATCACGCGCAGGTCGTGCCGCTCGGCCGCCTGCAGCGCCTGGTGCGCGCCCTGCGGGCTCATGCACACGCCCAGCGGATTGGAAACTGCCGTCGACAGGAACAGCAGGCGCTGGCGGCTTGCTGCAGGCAACATCGCGGCATGGCTGTCGAGCGCGGCGATGTCGAGGCAGCCGCCGCGCCGTGGCACTTCGAGCATGCGACGGCCCAGCGTGCGGATCAGGCTGCGCAGCTGGCGCGGTGCGGGCGACTCGACCAGCACCGCGTCGCCGGGCTCGGTCCAGGCCTGCAGCAAACACATCGTGGCGCCCAGGCTGCCCGCTGCCGTCATGACCTGCTGCGGGCCCAGTGCGGGCAATTCGGCGCGATGGCGCGCGGCGATCAGTTCGCGCAGGCGCGGCAGGCCGAAACCATGTCGCGTGCCGCTGTCCCATTCGGGGGCCGAGCGCGCCACGCGACGCATGGCTTCGCGCACCAGGTCGTCGCCCCGGTATTCGGGGGGTGGCGGGCGGTCGTGGGCCGTGGCGGTGTCGGTCATGCGCGGCACCGCATCGGCGTCGTCGGTTGCCACGCGCGAAGGCCGGTGCAGCACGTAGTAACCACTGCCCGGCCGCGAGGCCAGCACCGAGCGCGCGCGCAAGGCGCTGTACGACTCGGTGACGGTGAAGGTGCTGATGCCCAGCTTGCCGGCCAGCGCGCGCACCGAAGGCATCTTGGTGCCTGGCGCCAGGCGCCCGTCGATGACGCGCAGCTCGACCCCCACCACGAGGCGCTGTGCCAGCCCGAGGCCGGGCGCGGCTTCGTCCATGTCGCCCATCAGGCCCTGCATCCAACCGGCACCGGCGGGCGCCGGCTGGCGCAGCGCCGACGCGTTGCTTGAACTCTGCATCACCGGGTCTCCTTGAGAAACGCATGCGGCCTGTCTGGACAGGGTTTGCCCTGGGCAACTGTGCTGGGGAGTGCACCAAACAGCATGGTCGGCAGCGGCAAACACTTTCTCGTGCGCCGCGCCAACTGTGTATGGGCGGCACCCCTCGTTTGCTGAATCATCGCGACATTCGACCACTTGGTCAAACTTCATGAGGGCTCGATCTCTCATGTCGCACACGGTTACCCCACCACGACCTGGAGCTTGAAAGCCCATGAGCAGCACGATGAATCCCGTCGCGCCCAGCGCGCACATTGCCTCCGATGTGCGCGCCGGCCGTCTCGACCCCGCGCAGTACGCCAAGAATTTCTGCGACGCCCACCCGCCGCTGAACGTGGTGCAGGCCAACATCGAGGCCGAGCGCTGCTACTACTGTTTCGACGCGCCCTGCCAGACGGCCTGCCCCACGGGCATCGACATCCCGACCTTCATCCGCCGCATCGCCGACGGCAACCTGCGCGGCGCCGCGCGCACCATCCTCGAAGAGAACCCGCTGGGCGGCATGTGCGCCCGCGTGTGCCCGACCGAGGTGCTGTGCGAGCAGGCCTGCGTGCGCAACAGCAACGAGAGCAAGCCGGTCGAGATCGGCCTGCTGCAGCGCCATGCGACCGATGCCTTCTTCGACGCGCCCGGCGCGCCGCTGTTCGTGCGCGCGGCCGACACGGGCAAGCGCATTGCCGTCGTCGGTGCGGGCCCGGCCGGCCTGGCCTGCGCCCACCGCCTCGCGGTGCTGGGCCACCAGGTGACGCTGTTCGACGCGCGCCCCAAGCTGGGCGGCCTGAACGAGTACGGCCTGGCGAGCTACAAGACGGTGAACGACTTCGCGCAACGCGAGATCGAGTGGCTGCTGTCGGTCGGCGGCATCGAGGTGCGCAACAACCAGGCACTGGGCCGCGACCTGCACCTGGACGCGCTCGCCGCCGGCTACGACGCGGTGTTCCTCGGCCTGGGCCTGGCGGGCGTGAACACGCTGGGCCTGGGCGAGCAGAGCGGCGTGCGCGACGCGGTGGACTTCATCGCCGAACTGCGCCAGGCCGCGTCGCCGGCCGATGTGGCCATTGGCCGGCACGTGGTGGTGATCGGCGGCGGCATGACCGCCGTGGACGCGGCCGTGCAGTCGCGCAAGCTGGGCGCGGAAGACGTGAGCATCGTCTACCGGCGCGGCGCCGAGGCCATGGGCGCCTCGGTCGACGAGCAGAGCTGGGCCAAGGAGAACGGCGTGCGCATCATCCACTGGGCCGCGCCCAAGGCCCTGCGCGCCAAGGGCGGCGTGCTGCGGGGCATCGACTTCGCGCGCACCGCGCTGGTCGACGGCAAGCTGGTCGAGACCGGCGAAGCGCTCGCATTGCAGGCCGACATGGTGCTGTGCGCCATCGGCCAGAGCTTTGTCGCGACCGCGCTGGAAGACAGCGGCGTGCAGCTGCAGGGCGGGCGCATCAGCACCGACGCCGAGTGCCGCAGCTCGCGCCCGAAGGTCTGGGCCGGCGGCGACGCGCGCTTCGGCGGGCGCGACCTCACGGTCGAGGCGGTGGAAGACGGCAAGCAGGCCGCGCTGTCCATCGACCGCCACCTGCGCGCGGCCTGACGCGACCGCACCGACCTTCCTCTCCTCTCATTCCATCCGTGCGCGCCTTGCCGCGACAGGAGCAATTCACATGGCAGACCTGAGCATCGACTTCGTGGGCATCCGCAGCCCCAACCCCTTCTGGTTGGCCTCGGCGCCGCCGACCGACAAGGAGATCAACGTGGTCCGCGCCTTCGAGGCCGGCTGGGGCGGCGTGGTCTGGAAGACCGTGGGCGAAGACCCGAACGTGGTCAACGTGCACGGCCCGCGCTATGCCGTGTCGTATGCGGCCGACCGCCGCGTGACGGGCTTCAACAACATCGAGCTGATCTCCGACCGCCCGCTGCGCACCAACCTCGAAGAGATGACGCGCGTCAAGCGCAACTGGCCCGACCGCGCGCTGGTGGCGTCGATCATGGTGCCCTGCACCGAAGAGGCCTGGAAGAACATCCTGCCCATGGTCGAGGACACCGGCTGCGACGGCATCGAACTGAACTTCGGCTGCCCGCACGGCATGAGCGAACGCGGCATGGGCGCGGCCGTGGGCCAGGTGCCCGAGTACATCCAGATGGTGACCGAATGGTGCAAGCACTACTCGAAGCTGCCGGTGATCGTGAAGCTCACGCCCAACGTGGCCGACATCCGCCCCGCCGCGCGTGCTGCAAAGAAGGGCGGCGCCGATGCGGTGAGCCTCATCAACACCATCAACTCGATCATGGGCGTGGACCTGGACGCGATGGCGATGTTTCCGCACACCGACGGCAAGGGCTCGCACGGCGGCTACTGCGGCCCCGGCGCCAAGCCGATCGCGCTGCACATGGTGGCCGAGATCGCGCGCGACCCGCAAACGGCCGGCCTGCCCATCTCCGGCATCGGCGGCGTCTCGACCTGGCGCGACGCCGCCGAGTTCATCGCGCTGGGCAGCGGCTCGGTGCAGGTGTGCACCGCCGCCATGGTCTACGGCTTCAAGATCGTGCAGGACCTGTGCGACGGCCTCTCCAACTTCATGGACCAGAAGGGCTACGCCAACCTGGAACAACTGCGCGGCCGTGCGGTCGGCAGCATCACCGACTGGCAGCAGCTCAACCTGAACCACGTCGACAAGGCGGTGATTCACCAGGACCTGTGCATCCAGTGCGGCCGCTGCCACGTGGTGTGCGAAGACACCTCGCACCAGGCCATCAGCGCCACGAAAGACGGCATGCGCTTCTTCGAAGTGAAGGAAGAAGAGTGCGTGGGCTGCAACCTGTGCGTGTCGATCTGCCCGGTGCCCGGCGCGCTGTCGATGCGCACGCTGAAGGCCGGCGAGACGGATGCGCGCACCGGCCACCCGGTGGTGGGCCACTACGCCAACTGGACCACGCACCCCAACAACCCGATGCGCACCGGCAGCCCCGCCTGAACGGGATATCGAACAAGCGAGTGAGTGAGTGAGCAAGTGAATGACCAAGCCCGGCGCAGACCGGGCGGCGGCGGGAGGGGAACGACCACACGGCCAGAAGCACGACACACGTGCAGGAGAAAACCCACATGACGACCCCACAGCACGGCGGCGCACCCGCCGCAAACCTCTGGAACGAGGACCTGGCGCCCACCACGCTGGCGCAGCGAACGTGGCGCTGGTACCACTTCGCCGCGCTCTGGGTGGGCATGGTGATGTGCATCCCCGCCTACATGCTGGCGGCCAGCCTCATCGAAGGCGGCATGTCGTGGGGGCAGGCGGTGCTGACCGTGTTCCTCGGCAACGCCATCGTGCTGGTGCCGATGCTGCTCATCGGCCACGCGGGCGCGAAGTACGGCATTCCGTATGCGGTGATGGCGCGCGCCTCGTTCGGCACGCGCGGGGCGCGGCTCCCCGCCTTGCTGCGCGCCATCGTGGCCTGCGGCTGGTACGGCATCCAGACATGGTTCGGCGGCCAGATGATCTACACGCTGGTCGGCGTGCTCATGGGCCAGCCGCTGGGCGGCGACAAGCTGCCGATGCTCGGCATCAATGGCGCGCAGCTGGTGTGCTTCCTGATCTTCTGGGCCATCCAGCTGTACTTCGTGGTGCACGGCATCGAATCGATCCGCCGGCTCGAAACCTACACTGCGCCGCTGAAGATCATCGTGTGCGTCGCCCTGCTCTACTGGGCCGTGCAGCGCGCGGGCGGCCTGGGCCCGATCTTCGACCAGCCTTCGCAGTTCGAGGCCGGCGGCAAGAAGGCCGGCATGTTCTGGGCGGTGTTCTGGCCTTCGCTCACGGCCATGGTCGGCTTCTGGGCCACGCTGGCGCTGAACATCCCCGACTTCACACGCTTCTCGCGCTCGCAGCGCGACCAGGTGGTGGGCCAGGTCATCGGCCTGCCCGCGCCCATGGGCCTGCTCGCGATGATGGCCGTGATGGTCACCTCGGCCACGGTGGTCATCTACGGCAAGGCGCTGTGGGACCCGGTGGACCTGGCCAGCCGCATGACCGGCGCCGCGGTGCTGCTCGCGCTCATCATCCTGCTGATCGACACCGTGAGCGTGAACCTGGCGGCCAACCTGGTGGGCCCGGCCTACGACTTCTCTGCCCTCAACCCGAAGAAGATCTCGTACCGCACGGGCGGCTACATCACCGCCGGCATCGCCATCGTGATGATGCCGTGGAAGGTGCTGGAGACCACGCAGGGCTACATCTTCACCTGGCTCATCGGCTACTCGGCGCTGCTGGGGCCGGTGGCCGGCATCCTGATTGCCGACTACTACCTCATCCGCCGCAAGGAGCTGGACGTCGAGGCGCTCTACCGCGAGACCGGCGCCTACAGCTACGGCAACGGCTGGAACATGGCGGCCATCGTCGCCTTCGTCGTCGGCGTGCTGCCGAACATCCCCGGCTTCCTGAACGCCGCCTTTCCGTCGGCCGTGCCGTCGATGCCCGAGTTCTTCAAGACGATCTACACCTACGCCTGGTTCGTCGGCGTGGTGCTGTCGGCCGTGGTCTACATGGGGCTGATGAAGGCGCGCGCGCCACAGCTTCAGGGCATGACCCCGCCCCTCAAAAACCCCAGCTGAGAAAAAACAGAAAAGGAACCCACGCCATGACCGTTCTCATTCGCGGTGGCACGGTGGTCAACGCCGATGCCGAGCACCGTGCCGACGTGCTCTGCCAGGGGGACAAGATCCTCCAGGTCGGCACCGACCTGCAGGTGCCGGCCGGCACCGAGGTGATCGACGCCGGGGGCGCCTATGTCATGCCCGGCGGCATCGACCCGCACACCCACATGCAGCTGCCCTTCATGGGCACGGTGGCGGCCGACGACTTCTTCAGCGGCACGGCGGCCGGCCTGGCCGGCGGCACCACCAGCATCATCGACTTCGTGATTCCCGACCCGCAGCAGTCGCTGATGGACGCCTTTCGCATGTGGCGCGGCTGGGCCGAAAAATCCGCCGGCGACTACAGCTTTCACGTGGCCGTGACCTGGTGGAACGACAGCGTGCACAAGGACATGGGCACGCTGGTGCACGAGCACGGCGTGAACAGCTTCAAGCACTTCATGGCCTACAAGAACGCGATCATGGCCGACGACGAGATCCTGGTGAAGAGCTTCCAGCGCTCGCTGGAACTCGGCGCCATGCCCACGGTGCATGCGGAGAACGGCGAGCTGGTCGCGATGCTGCAGCAGCAGCTGCTGGCGCAGGGCATTCGCGGACCCGAGGGCCATCCGCTGTCGCGCCCACCGATGGTCGAGGCCGAGGCGGCCAACCGCGCCATCGCCATCGCCGACGTGCTGGGCGTGCCGATCTACGTGGTACACGTGTCGTGCGGTGAAGCGCTCGACGCCATCACCCGCGCCCGCGCACGCGGCCAGCGCGTGTACGGCGAAGTGCTGGCCGGCCACCTCGTGGTCGACGAGAGCGCCTACCGCGACCCCGACTTTGCGCGCGCTGCCGCCCACGTGATGAGCCCGCCCTTCCGCTCGCGCGAGAACCAGGCCATGCTGTGGCGCGGTCTGCAGGGCGGCAACCTGCACACCACGGCGACCGACCACTGCACCTTCTGCGCCGAGCAGAAGGCCGCCGGCCGCAACGACTTCACGAAGATTCCCAACGGCTGCGGCGGCGTCGAAGAACGCATGGCCGTGCTGTGGGATGCGGGTGTCAACGCGGGCCGGCTCACGCCCTCTGAGTTCGTGCGCGTCACCTCGACCAACGCGGCGCAGCTGTTCAACCTGTACCCGCGCAAGGGCGTCATTCAGGCCGGCGCCGATGCCGACATCGTGGTGTGGGACCCGAAGGCGACCAAGACGCTGTCGGTGAAGACGCAGCATTCGAAGAGCGACTTCAACATCTTCGAAGGCCGCGAAGTGACGGGTGTGCCCAGGCACACGGTGAGCGCCGGCCGCTGGGTCTACCGCAACGGCGACCTGCGCGCCGAGCCCGGCACCGGCCGCTACCTCAAGCGCCCGCCCTTCGCGCCGATGTTCACCGCACTCGAACGCTTCAAGCAGCAGCACGCGCCCACGGCCGTGGCGCGCTGAACCCCCAAGGAGTCATACATGAATGCAGCAGTGGACACGCAGGTGCTGACGATCAACGGCGAGCGCCTGTGGAACTCGCTGATGGAACTGGCACGCATCGGCGCCACCCCCAAGGGCGGCGTCAAGCGGCTGGCGCTGACCGACCTCGACAAGCAAGGCCGCGACCTCGTGGTGTCGTGGGGCAAGGAGGCCGGCCTGAGCATCACCGTCGACAAGATCGGCAACGTCTTCATGCGCCGCGAAGGCACCAACCCCGCGCTGCCGCCCATCGTTTCGGGCAGCCACATCGACACGCAGCCCACCGGCGGCAAGTTCGACGGCAACTACGGCGTGCTGTCGGCACTGGAGGTGGTGCGCACGCTGAACGACCAGGGCATTCGCACCGAAGCGCCCATCGAGGTCGCGTTCTGGACCAACGAGGAAGGCTCGCGCTTCGTGCCGGTGATGATGGGCTCGGGTGTCTTCTGCGGCGCCTTCAGCCTCGAGCATGCCTACGCCGCGAAAGACACGGAAGGCAAGACGGTGCGCGAAGAGCTGGAACGCATCGGCTACATCGGCGACCAGACGCCGGGCGACCACCCCATCGGCGCCTACTTCGAGGCGCACATCGAACAGGGACCGGTGCTGGAAGATGCGGACAAGGTCATCGGCGTGGTGCCGGCGGTGCTCGGCCTCTCGTGGTACGACTGCGTCGTCACCGGCATGGAGGCGCACGCAGGCCCCACGCCGATGCACCTGCGCCGCGATGCGCTGCAGGTGGCGACGCGGATCATGCAGGAGGTGGTGGCCATCGGGCTGCGCTACCCGCCCTACGGACGCGGCACGGTCGGCATGGTGCAGGTGCACCCGAACAGCCGCAACGTGATTCCGGGCGAGGTGAAGTTCTCGGTCGACCTGCGCAACGTGAGCGGCGAACTGCTTGACCGCATGCACGGCGAGATCCTCGCCTTCGTCGAACGCACGGGGCGCGAGACCGGGTTGGGCGTGACGATCGAGCGCGTGTCGTACTTTCCGCCCTGCCCGTTTCACCCCGATTGCGTGGATGCGGTGCGCCGCGCGACCGAACGGCTCGGCTACTCGACCATGGATGTGGTGTCCGGCGCGGGCCACGACGCGATCTATGCCGCGCGGCTCGCACCGGCCGGCATGATCTTCGTGCCCTGCAAGGACGGCATCAGCCACAACGAGATCGAGGACGCGCAGCCCGACCACCTGACGGCCGGCTGCAACGTACTTCTGCACGCCATGCTCGAACGCGCGAAGCGCGTGGACTGACGCCCATACGCTCGCGGCGGCGCTGCCGTTACTGGTACGCCGCCAGCTCCTGCTTCGCGATCGCGTTGCGGTGCACCTCGTCGGGGCCGTCGGCCACACGCAGGTGGCGCTCGTAGGCGTAGAAGTGCGTGAGCAGCGTGTCCTGGCTCAAGCCCATCGCGCCGAAGGCCTGCATGGCCCAGTCGATCACCTTCACGCAGTTGTTGGGCGTGAGCACCTTGATCATCGCGATTTCCTTCGCGGCGACCTTGTTGCCCACGGTGTCCATGCGGTAGGCCGCGTTCAGCACCATCCAGCGCGACTGCTCGATCAGCATGCGCGACTCGGCAATGCGCTCGCGCCACACGCCCTGCTCCGACAGCGGCTTGTGGAAGGCCACGCGCGACACGAGGCGCTGGCACATCATCTCCAGCGCGGCTTCGGCCATGCCGATGGCGCGCATGCAGTGGTGGATGCGTCCGGGGCCGAGGCGGCCTTGTGCAATCTCGAAGCCGCGCCCCTCGCCTAGCAGGATGTTCTCGACCGGCACGCGCACGTTGTCGAACACGATCTCGGGGTGGCCGAAAGGCGGGTCGTACATGCCCAGCAGCTGCATGTCGCGCACGATGGTGATGCCGGGCGTGTTCTTGGGCACGAGCACCATCGACTGCTGCTTGTGGCGGTCGGCGTTGTCGGGGTCGGTCTTGCCCATCAGCACGAAGATCTCGCAGCGCTCGTTCATGGCGCCGGTGATGTACCACTTGCGCCCGTTGATGACGTACTCGTCACCTTCGCGGCGGATGCTGCAGCGGATGTTGGTGGCGTCGCTCGATGCCACCTCGGGCTCGGTCATGGCGAACGACGAGCGGATCTCGCCGGCCAGCAGCGGCGTGAGCCAGCGGTCTTGCTGGGCCTTGGTGCCGTAGCGCGCCAGCACTTCCATGTTGCCGGTGTCGGGCGCGGAGCAGTTGAAGATTTCCGCGCACCAGTAGCGCCGGCCCATGATCTCGCACAGCGGCGCGTACTCGACATTGCTCAGGCCCGGGCCGTGCTCCGACTCGGGCAGGAACAGGTTCCACAGGCCGCGCTCGCGCGCCTTGGCCTTGAGGCCGGCCATCATCGGCAGCTCGGCGTAGGGGCGGCCGGCGCGGGCGTTGGCGGCCAGCTCTTCCTCGCGTCGCTTCTCGTTCGGGTAGACGTGCTCGTCCATGAACTTGAGCAGCTCGGCGCGCAGCGCGAGCACCCGGGGCGTGAATTCGAATTGCATGTCGTCTCGTCCTTCTTCCAATGTGCGGTCGAAGATACGTCGCGATGCGGATCGGGACGGTCGTTCGCGCGACAGCACGAACGCCGCCTTGTGTGGATCAGCGCGGGGTTGGCAATGCCGTCGCGAGCGCGGCCAGCGCCGCCACCACCTTCTGCACAGACTGCGCGGCGCGCGCGTCCTTCAGCGTGCCGTCGGCCTCGAAGGCCTCGTTCGCGCGCCCGAGCGCGAACTGCTGCGGCGCCACCAGCATGGCGAAGGCCATCTGCAGGTACTGGCGCAGGAAGTTCATCGAGCGCAGCGCGCCCAGCGGCCCGGGCGAGGCCGACAGCAGCGCGGCCGGCTTGTTGGCCGTGGCGGCCAGCCCGCCCGCGTGGCCCTCGCCCGGCGGAATGCGCGAGAGCCAGCTGAAGGCGTTGATGACCAGCGGCGTGGGAAAGCCGTTGTACTCGGGCGTGACGATCAGCACGCCGTCGCTCGCCGCGATGGCGCTGCGCAGTTCGTGCGCGCCGGCCGGCACGCCCGAGGCGGCTTCGAGGTCACCGTCGTACACGGGCAGCGCCAGCGCGCGCAGGTCCATCTCCGTCACCTGCAGGCCCGCCGCGCGCGCGGTGGCCGCGGCCACGGCCGCCAGCCGGCGGTTGAGCGAGCCGTCGCGGGCGCTGCCGGGAATGATCAGGATGCGGGGACTGTCCATGCGGGGCTCCTTGCCGTGCGTTGAAAGAAGAAGGAAAGCCGCGCCGCACGTTTCGCGTGCGGCGCGGCGTTCGTCAGTGTCGCATCGAGGCGATCAGCTGCGCTGCGAATCCAGCTGCTCGCTGTTCGTCACGACCTCCTGCGCCTTCATGTAGCTCTCGATCAGCAGCTGGTAGGGCGGGAACACGGCGCTGTAGGCCTCGGCCCATTGCGCGGCGTCGTCGCGGTGCCAGGTCTTCTGCACTTCGGAGCACACGCCCGCGGTGTCGATCGGCACCACGCCGGCCTGCAGCGCGCCAGCGTGATCTCCTGCGCCATCTTCGAGTACGTGCCCGAGGCGTCGATCACCGCGAACACGCGGTAGCCCTCGTGCACCGCCGCGATGCTCGGGAAGGCCATGCACACGCTGGTGATGGTGCCGGCGATGATCAGCGTGCCGCGCCCGGTGGCCTTCACGGCGGCCACGAACTCGGGGTTGTCCCAGGCGTTGATCTCGCCCTTGCGCGCCACGTACTGTGCATGCGGCGCGTACTTGTGCACTTCGGGAATCAGCGGGCCGTTCGGGCCCTGCGGCACCGAGGCGGTGGTGATGACCGGTATCTTCGCCAGCGTCGCGACCTTGGCCAGCGTGGTGACGTTGGAGCGCAGCTCGGTCATCGGCATGTCCTTCACGGTCTGGAACAGGCCGCTCTGGTGGTCGATGAGCAGCATCACGGCGTCGTCGGGGTCGATGACGGGCTTGGCGCCGTTGAAGTTGGCGACGGTGTTCGGCGTGGTCATGGGGTGCTCACTTTCCTTGGGTCAGCTGCGTGTAGCTGGTGATGAGGTTGCGGTAGTCGGGGATGTGGTTGGAGAACAGCGTGCCCAGGCCCTCGATGTCGTTGCGCCAGTCGCGGTGCAGCTCGCAGGCCACGCCGAACCACGACATCAGCTGCGCGCCGGCGGCCGACATGCGGTCCCACGCGGCCTGGCGCGTCACGTCGTTGAAGGTGCCCGACGCATCGGTGACGACGAACACGTCGAAGCCCTCGGCCAGCGCCGACAGCGCCGGGAAGGCCACGCAGACCTCGGTGACCACGCCGGCGATCAGGAGCTGCTTCTTGCCCGTGGCCTTCACGGCCTTGACGAAGTCCTCGTTGTCCCAGGCGTTGATCTGGCCGGGGCGCGGGATGTAGGGCGCGTCGGGGAACTGGGCCTTCAGCTCGGGCACGAGCGGGCCGTTGGGGCCGTTCTCGAAGCTGGTGGTCAGCACCGTGGGCAGCTTGAAGTAACTGGCGATGTCGGCCAGGGCCAGCACGTTGTTCTTGAACTTGTCGGGGTCGATGTCGCGCACCAGCGAGAGCAGGCCGGTCTGGTGGTCGACCAGCAGCACGGCGACATCGTTCTTGTCGAGACGGGTGTAAGGCTTGGACATGAGAGGCTTCCTTTGCGAGGTTGAATGCCGGGGAAAAATGGCCCCCGATGCATGTCCGTCATGCGTAAAAGCGCACCCGAAAGTCCGGTAGTCGGCGAAATTTGCCTGCAGCGTTCCACCCGATGGACGATGGCAACACCCGTGCGCCGTGGTCGGATGAATTCGTGCCCGCCGGAGCCGATCCGTGGCGGCGGGTAAAATACCCCTACATGTCCCGCTGGTTTGCCGCTACCGTCCTCGCTTTCATGCTGTCCTGCTACGGCTTCGCCGTGCTCGCGCACGGGCTGGTCGGCGGCCACCATGTGACGTCGTCGTCCGGCGAACGCCAGACCGTCGCGACGCTCGCCGCCTCGCTGGCCGATGGCGGCGACAAGGACATCGGCAAGACATCGTCCGAAGACCCGTCCGCCATGGACGAAGCGGGCTCCGAGCACGCCGAACTGGTCGACGCGCGTCCCCACGCACGCAACCTGCTGGTGCTCTCCGCGCAACCGCCGCGGCTGGGCTCCACCTCGGTGCTCTCGCCGCTGCTCGACCGGCCCAAGCGGCCACCCCGGCCCCACGCCCTCCTCGCCGCCTGAGGCCGCGCGGCGGCGAGCGAACGCCTGAGGACTGAAACAGTCCGGGCGTTTGCGCTCATCCGATCCGGCCCGTCGCCTGTTTAGCGCGACGCCCCTGCCCCTTCTTTTTCAGCCGTCTGACGGCCCCGCCGCACGTGTCATGCGACCCGTCCGGCCTTCCCTCTTTTTCAGGATTTTTCGATGAACTCCAGCCAATCGGCCTACCCCTCCAGCTTCGGCGCACCGTTGGCCTCGGTCCAGGAACGCAACCGCGTTCTGCGCAACACCTACTGGCTGCTCGCGCTGTCGATGGTGCCCACCGTGCTGGGCGCCTGGCTCGGCGTGGCCACCGGCCTCACGCGCGCCATGTCGCCGGGCATCGGCCTCATGGTCTTCCTCGGCGGCGCCTTCGGCTTCATGTACGCCATCGAGAAGACCAAGAACTCCGCCGCCGGCGTGCCCGTGCTGCTGGCCTTCACCTTCTTCATGGGTCTGATGCTGTCGCGCCTGGTCGGCAGCGTGCTCGGCCTGTCCAACGGCGCCAGCCTGGTCATGACCGCCTTCGCCGGCACCGGCGGCATCTTCCTGGGCATGGCCATGCTCTCGACGGTCATCAAGCGCGACATCTCGGCCATGGGCAAATGGCTCTTCGTGGGCGCCATCGGCCTTCTGGTGGTGGGCATCGCCAACGTCTTCATCCAGTCGAGCGCGCTGATGATGACGCTGTCGGTCGCTGCCATCGGCATCTTCTCGGCCTTCATCCTGCATGACCTGAAGCGCGTGAAGGACGGCCTGGAAACCAACTACATCTCGGCCACGCTGGGCGTGTACCTGAGCCTCTACAACGTGTTCCAGTCGCTGCTGGCCCTGCTGGGCATCGCCGGCGGCCGCGACGAGTAAGCGCACACAGAACGACAAGCAAGGAAGGAAACACCATGCGCCTCACCACCAAGGGCCGCTTCGCGGTCACCGCGATGATCGACATCGCCCTGCACGGCCGCTCGGGCCCCGTCACGCTGGCCTCGATCAGCCTGCGCCAGCAGGTCTCGCTCTCGTACCTGGAACTGCTGTTCGCCAAGCTGCGCCGCAACGGGCTGGTCGAATCCACCCGCGGCCCCGGCGGCGGCTACTCGCTCAGCCGCAAGGCCGCGGAGATCACGGTGGCCGACATCGTGCTCACCATCGAAGACCTGGGCGCCAGCAAGATCCGCCCACGCGCCGCCGGCTCGGCCGACGAACCCGGCCGCTGCGAGATCGACGACCTCTGGGCCTCCGTGAACCTGCGCGCCGTCGAGTTCCTGCGCTCGATCTCGCTGCAGAGCCTGGTCGACGAACAGAAGGCCAAGGGCGTGCAGCCCGCCACCAGCGCGGCCGCGCGCCGCACGACAGCCGTCGTCGGCTCGCCGGTGCGCAAGCCCTTCGTGGTCGACGCGCCGAACTCGGTGTTCGCACTGGGCCGGCGCCACAGCACGAGCAGCTGACGGCGATCGGCGAGGCCGCTGCGCCGCGCCTTGAAAGACCGGACCGCGCGACCTAGACTGGGCAGTGAGGGCACCCGCGGTGCCGGGGGCCAAGGAGCCTGCCATGTACAAGCGTGTTCTCGTCGCAACCGACGGCTCTTCGCTGTCGGACAAGGCGGTGGCCGCGGCCATCGACCTCGCGTTGCTGACCGGCGCCGAGCTGGTGAGCGTCAACGTCGCGCACATCCAGCCCTATGGCTACTTCGAAGGCTCGATGCTGCTGAACCAGACGGATTTCGAGGCCAACCAGAAACACGTCGAGCAGGCGGCCCAGCGCTTGGCCGATGCGGTGCGCGACACCGCCCTGGCCAAGGGCGTGCGCCGCGCCGACGCGGTGGTCATGAAGTCGAACCAGGTGGCCGAAGCCATCATCCACGCCGCCAAGAACCAGGACTGCGACCTGATCGTGATGGCCTCGCACGGGCGCCGCAGCCTCGCACGGCTGCTGCTGGGCAGCGAGACGCTGCACGTGCTGACGCACTCGCACATTCCGGTGCTGGTGCTGCGCTGAACCGAACGAACCCGGCACCGCGCACGCGGTGCGCGGGGTTATCTCGTCGCGGCGGACTCGACGGTCTCGACGACCGTGCGGCCGGCCGGCGGGCACGACGGCCCGGCATCGCGGCCGAAGCAGCGCGCGGCCTGCGTGCGCGCCTGGGCTTCCTGCGCGTGGCGCGCTTGCGCGGCATCGACCTGGTAGTCGAGCAGCCACTTCATCAGCAACACCATCGCGATCACCAGCCCAAGCGCCACACCCAGCAGGGTCGTGCGCCAGTTGCGAGGTCGCGCCGCAGACGGCGCACGGGCCGGTGCGCTGCTCTCCATCGCGGTGAAGCCCGCAAGGCTGCGGGACGCACCACCGTCATGGATGCGGCGGCGGGGTGGTTCGGGGGTCGCGGAACGCGCGGACACCGAGGTCTGCGCGCGCTTCACGCGCGGCGCATGGGCATTGTCCGAAGGCAGGTGGCGGGCTGGCATGACGGGGGCGATTATGAACGCCTTGCGCCCCCGGTCCGTGCGTCAGGCACCGACGCCGAACGCCGCGTGGTACCGCACCTCGCCAACCGGCCACGCGCCGTGGAACGACACGGCCTGAAAGTATTCCGGCGGAACGCCCGGCAACACCAGCCCGGGCCGCACAACGAAGCCGAAACGGCCATAGAAGGCCGGGTCGCCCAGCAGCACGCAGCCTTGCGCGCCGGCCGCGCGCAGGCCCGCCAGCGCGGCGTCCATGAGCAGCCGGCCGATGCCCTGCCCCTGGCGCGCAGGCGCCACCGAGATCGGGCCCAGGCCATGCCAGCCGGTCGTGCCGTCAGATATCGCCACGGGCGACAGCGCCACATGGCCGACGATCTCGCCGCCGTCTTCGACCACGAGCGACAGCGTGAGCTGCCCGGCCGCGCGCAAAGCGTCGACGATGAGGTGTTCGGTGCCGTCGGCATGCGGTGCCTCGGCAAACGCCGCCACCGTCAGTTGCCGGATGGCAGCCTCGTCGCCCGGTTGCTCGGGGCGAACCACCGGCCCCGCCTCCGTCCGCCGCGCAGCCTCCACCTTCTTCTGCGTGTCAGCATCCACCAACGCCCGCATGGCACGGAACAGCGGCCGGCTGCCGGTGTGCTTCTGGCCGTAACCGAGGTTGAATTCGTAGTCGAAGTCCGGCGGGTTCGCGCCCTGGTTGTGCTGCAGCAGGGTCTCGAGCTTGTCGAGCGCCTTGACCGCCTGCGCTTCGGGCGTCTCGGCTTTCTCGTACTCGTCCCACAGTGCGAGGATGCCCGCGCGCAGCGGCGCGTCGAGCGTGCGCGTGAGCAGCTGCAGGTCTTCGCGCTCCTGCGCGCTCTTGTCGGGGTGCGCGGCCTGCACGATGGCGGGGATGTCGCCGTGGATCGCCTCGCCCAGGTCGTGCACCACGCACATCTTCAGCACCTTGAGCAGGTCGAGATCGGCCAGC
The DNA here is from genome assembly GCF_058787635.1 of Variovorax sp. FW305-3-2-15-B-LB1. Taxonomy (NCBI): domain Bacteria; kingdom Pseudomonadati; phylum Pseudomonadota; class Betaproteobacteria; order Burkholderiales; family Comamonadaceae; genus Variovorax; species Variovorax sp. FW305-3-2-15-B-LB1. The sequence goes on from NZ_JBYSZY010000055.1 coordinate 22,132, forward strand.
TCGTCCTCGAAGGCCATGGCCATGAGGCACAGGCGCCAGCTGTGCTCGGCCGTGCTCTCGGTGCGGCCCGAGGCCGTGTGCGCGCTGCGCAGCACGCTCTTGAGGCGCTCGGCCTCGCGAAGGAAGTCCAGCCTTCCCCTGATCTGATCGATGTCCATCTCGCCGTCTCGTTCGTCCTGAAGGGTGTCAGGCCGAGCCTACGCGATCCGGACGCAGGCCGTCGTTACAGCGCCGGCCCCAGCCCGATCGGCGCGGGCACCGCGTTGACGATGCGCGTGAAGAGCGACGCATACACCTCGTCGGGCGCGGGGTGGTTGGAGAACAGGTCGCGGTTCTCGCCGAAGGCCGCGTCGAGTTCGCGCCAGTCGTCGGCGCTGAGCACCCGCTCGGCCAGCGGCAGGATCTCGCGCTCCTCGTGCGCCATGTGGTCCAGGTAGAAGCTCACGTACTCGTTCATCGCCTGCTCGAAGGCCAGGCGGCGCGGCTCGCCGAGCATCTCGAAGGCGAGCAGCGCGTGCTCGACGTGGCGGATCTTGCGCTCGCCCCAGGCATGGTCGTTGTCGAGCTTGTCCATCAGGTCGCGCGAGATCGGCGTGCACGCGCGCAGCCGGGGAAAGAGCAGCTCGGTCTCCTTCGGGTGATGGCGCTTTTCGGGAAACTCGTCCACGTAGAACAGCATCGCGCGCAACGTCGCGAAGTCGGGCATCGTGCCCTTGCGGCGGTGCTGGTCGAGCAGCATGACGATGGAACGCAGCATGGCCGCCAGCGCGGCGTGCTCCTGGCGAATGATCCGGACGGCGGCATGGGTCATGGCGGGGTCTCCTGCTTTCGAAGGCCCCAAGGGTCGCAAGTCCGACGCGGCCCAGGCTTGTTCCAGATCAAGGCCCGCGCATGCAGCCAGGCACAGACTGGCATGGCATCTCCTCTTTCTCATCAACGCACCCTGGAGGTTCCACACCATGTACCAACGCATCCTGGTTCCCGTCGACGGCAGTTCCACCTCCGCCGAAGGCCTGGCCGAAGCCATCCGCCTGGCCCGGCTCACCGGTGGCCGCCTGCGCATCGTCCACATCCTCGACGAGCTCTCGTTCGCGCTCGGCATGGACGTCTACGTCGGCCATTCGGGCGACTGGCTCGGGGCGCTGCGCGCCAACGCCGTGACGCTGCTCGAGAAGGCCCGCGCCCAGGCGCAGGAAGCGGGCGTCGAGGCCGAGGTCGTGCTGCGCGACGGCTTCAAGGCCGGCGCGGTCCACGACCAGGTGGTGACCGAAGCCGTCGATTCGAAGGCCGACCTGATCGTGCTCGGCACGCACGGGCGGCGCGGCCTGAGCCGTTGGGCCATGGGCAGCAGCGCGGAACACATCCTGCGGGTCGCGCCCGTGCCGGTGCTGCTGATCCGCGCGCCCGAAGCCGCGGCCAAGGTGGAGTCCGAGCGCTTCAGCCTGCCGGACGGGCAGGTCGCGAACCAGTAGGCCGGCCACCCGCCACCGGTTTGACGGGGCCCGGCACCGCGCCCAGAATGGCCTGCTCCGCTCGCGGCTTCTTTCGCGCAAGAGCCGCCCGCCCGTTCCCCGTTTCAAGGAGCAGCGCCATGAGCTCACCCCAGCACATCCGGCAGTCCATGGACACCCTCGCGAGCCACTTCGCGACGCATCCCCAGGACGCCCTGACACAGGACAAGCCGGCCACGGCCACGCTGGTGTCGGGCCTGCACTTTCGCGTGACCGGGCCCACGGGGGAATCCATCGCGACCGACATGCCGAAGGCCATCGGAGGCAAGGCTGAAGCGCCATCGCCCGGCTGGTTCATGCGCGCCGCCCTGGCCAGTTGCGAAACGACCGTGATCGCCATGCGGGCCGCGCAGCTCGGCATCGCATTGACGACCCTGGAAGTGGTCGTCGGCAGCCAGTCGGACAGCCGCGGCCTGCTCGGCGAGCCGGCCTCCGTGCCCGCCGGCCCCAGCCGCATGCACGTCGCGGTGCGGATCGCCGCGGACGGCGTGCCGGAGCAGGACCTGCGCGACCTGGTGCACTGGGCCGAGGCCCACTCCCCGGTGGGCAGTGCGCTGCGCCGGGCCGTGCCGCTCGAGGTGGCGGTGCAGGTCGGGCCGGCCTGACAACACCCGCGAAGGCCGTCCTCAGGCGTAGGAACGCAGCCGCACCGCAAAGGCCGCCAGCGGCGCGATGCCGCTGGCTTCGGCGCGCTCGCACCAGTCCTGCAGCCGCTTCACGAGCTGTTCGCCCGTGGCGCCCGAACGGCTCCACAGCGCCGTCAGCTCGCGCCGCATCGCGTACATGGTCTCCAATGCTTGCGAGGCCACCAGCGCTTGCGTGAGTTGGGCATGGCGCGTGGCGTCGAGCGCCTTCTCTTCCTTGCCGAGCCAGGGCCGCGCGGCGCGCAAGGCACGCGCCTTGTTCGGCGCGAGCGCATGCACCCGCGCCAGCTCCTCGGTGCAGGCCTGCTTCAGCGAGCGCGAGTAGTTCGACAGCACGTCGTAGTGGTGCCGGATCACCGCCTGCACCGTGAGCAGGTCGACGGTGGCGCGCGGCGCGGTGAGGCGCGGCTTCGGCGCCAGGTGCTTCACCTTCGCCAGCCCCACCGCCTGCAGCGCGCGGATGTAGACCCAGCCGATGTCGAACTCGAACCACTTGTTCGACAGCTTGGCCGAGGTCGGGAACGCGTGGTGGTTGTTGTGCAGCTCTTCGCCGCCGATCAACAGGCCGATGGGAAAGATGTTCGTGCTCGCGTCCGACGCGGGCCAGTTGCGGTAGCCCCAGAAGTGGCCGATGCCGTTGACCACGCCGGCGGCCCAGAACGGAATCCATGCGATCTGAACGAGCAGCACCAACGCGCCCGGCAGCACGCCGAACAGCGCCATGTCGATCAGGCCCATGCAGGTGATGCCCAGCGTCTGGTAGCGCGTGTACAGCCGGCGCTCGAGCCAGTCGTCGGGCGTGCCGTGGCCGTAGCGGCTGAGTGTCTCGGGGTTGCGCGCCTCGGCCACGTACAGCAGCACGCCGCCCCAGAGCACGCGCTTCAGGCCCACCACCTGCGGGCTGTGCGGATCGTCGGGCGTGTCGCACTTGGCGTGGTGCTTGCGGTGCACCGCGGCCCATTGCTTGGTGACCATGCCCGTCGTCATCCAGAGCCAGAAGCGGAAGAAGTGGCTGGCAATGGGATGCAGGTCGAGCGCGCGGTGCGCCTGGTGGCGGTGCAGGAAGATGGTGACCGAGGCGATGGTGACGTGCGTCAGCGCCAGCGCGGCCAGCAGCACGCCCCACCACGGGAGATCGAGCGCGCCCGAGAAAAGAAAAGATGCCATTCGTTCGTACCTTCTGGACCCTGTGGACAACGGGCGCGATTCTCGGAAGCGCCCCGCCCGCAGGCCTTGCGCCAGATCAACAGCGGGCGCTGCCGCTGCCGCAACCGCGCCTTGCGTGCTACGCTTCCCGGCTCCCTGCGCCCTTCCCCGTGGCGCCGGCGTTTTTTCTCCCAGCCCCCGCATGACTTCTGCCCCCCACATCGCGGTGCTCGACGACGAGGTCGACATCACGCTGCTGCTGGCCAACTACCTCCAGGGCCACGGCTATCGCGTCACCCAGATCCACGACGGCGCGGCGCTGCGCTCGCTCATGGCCGCCGACCCGGCCGACCTCGTGCTGCTGGACCTGGGCCTGCCCGGTGAAGACGGCTTTTCCATCGCCCGCCACATGCGCGAGAACTGGCGCTGCGGCCTCGTGATCGTCACCGGCCGCGGCGACCCGGTGGACAAGGTGGTGGGCCTCGAAGTGGGCGCCGACGACTACGTGACCAAGCCCTTCGACCTGCGCGAGCTGGCGGCGCGCGTCAAGGCCGTGCTGCGGCGCCTGACGCCCGACGCGTCGGCCGCCGCCGCCGCGCCCACGCCGCCCGAGCGCCTGCGCTTCGCGGGCTGGCGCCTGGACACCGCCGCGCGCAGCCTCAGCAACGCGCAGGGCGAGGCCGTGGCGCTGACCACCGGCGAGTTCGACCTGCTGTGCGCCTTCGCGCGGCACCCGGGCCGCGTGCTCTCGCGCGACTTCCTGCTCGAGCAGACGCGCGGTCGCGAAGCGGCCCCTTTCGATCGCACGATCGACGTGCAGGTCGGCCGGCTGCGCAAGAAGATCGAGGCCAACGCCGACGATCCGCAGCTCATCAAGTCGGTGCGCGGCGCGGGCTACATCCTCGTGCCGCCGGTCACGCATGGCTGACGGCACAACACCACCCTCCATCCCCGGCCTGCCCTCGGGCGTCGAGGAAGGCAGCGTGTTCCGCTCGCTGTTCGCCGCCTACCCCGATTCGCTGCTGGTGGTGGACCAGTCGGGCCGCATCGTGCTGGCCAACCCCTCGGCCGCCGCCATGCTCGGCTACGCGGCCGACGAGCTCGTGGGCCTGAGCGTCGAAGCGCTGGTGCCCGACAGCATCCGCCCACGCCACGCCGCGTTTCGCGAAGCCTACGGCCGCGCGCCGCGCCCGCGCCCGATGGGCACCGACATGGAGCTGGTCGCCAAGCGCAAGGACGGCAGCGAGGTGATGGTCGAGATCGCGCTGAGCCCGCTGCAGAACCAGGGCCTGCCCTTCGTGGTGGCCGCGATCCGCGACATCGGCGCCTACCCGCGCGTGAAGCAGGCGCTGCAGCGCGCGCGCTACAGCGAACACCTGGCACAGCTGGGCCGGCTGGCGGTCGACACGCGCGACCTGCAGGTGGTGCTGGCGCAGGTGCCCGACATCGTCGCGACCGCGCTGCAGGTCGAGGTGGCCATGGTGTGGCTGCTCGACGGCACCCAGCGCGAGTTCCGCCTGGCCAGCGGCGTGGGCCTGGTCGCCGACGAGAGCGTCGGCCTGCGCATCGCCAACCGGCCCGACACGCAGCCCGGCTACGTGCTCTCGCAAGGCTGTCCGGTCGTGGTCACGGACTACCGCGAAGAGCGCCGCTTCACCGTGCCGCCCGCCTACCTCGAGGCCGGGCTGGTCAGCGCGCTGGCCGTGCCGTTGTCCGATCGGGGCCGCGTGACCGGCATGCTGTCGGTGCGCGCCACCGCCGCGCGGCGCTTCGGCGACGAGGAAATCCGCTTTCTCGAATCGGTGGCGAGCCTGCTGGCCACCAGCCTGCAGCGCGTGCAGACCGAAGAGGCGCTGAACCACGCGCAGCGCCTGGAGAGCGTGGGCCAGCTCACCGGCGGCATCGCGCACGACTTCAACAACCTGCTCACCATCATCCAGGGCAACCTGCAGGTGCTCGAAGAGCTTCCGCAGCTCGCGGCCGACGGCTATGCGCAGCAACTGGTGGCCGCCGCCGCGCGCGCCAGCCGGCGCGGTGCCGAGCTCACGGGCAAGCTGCTGGCCTTCTCGCGGCGCCAGATGCTGCAGCCCGACGCGGTCGACGTGCGGCAGATGCTGCACTCGCTCACCGACATGCTGCGCCGCACGCTCGACCAGCGCATCCAGATCGAGATCGACGCCGACGACCCCTGCCCCGCCGTGCGCGCCGACCCGGGCCAGCTCGAATCGGCGCTGCTGAACATCGCCATCAACGCGCGCGACGCCATGCCCGAGGGCGGGCGCCTGCACTTTCGCGCCGAGGCCTGCGACGCCCTGCCCGCCACCGTGCGCCAGGAACTGAGCGACGCCGATGCCGGCCGCCGCTTCGTCGCGCTCTCCATCGCCGACAGCGGCACCGGCATGACCGACGCGGTCATGGAGCACCTCTTCGAGCCCTTCTTCACCACCAAGGAGGCCGGGCGCGGCACCGGCCTGGGCCTGAGCACGGTGTACGGCTTCGTGAAGCAGTCGCGCGGCGCCATCGCCATCGACAGCAAGCTCAACGCCGGCACCACCGTGACGCTCTACCTGCCGCAGGTCGAGGCCGACGCGGCGAGCGCTGCAACACCTGCCGATGAAGACCCGATAGAAGTTGAAGCCGAGGCCACGCTGGCCCCGGGCCTGCGCGTGATGCTCGTCGAAGACGACGCCGAGGTGCGCCAGGTGGTCCACACCTTCCTGACCACTCTGGGCTGCGAGGTCGCGACCGCCGCCAACGCCGAGCAAGCCCTGCCCGCGATAGCCGCCGAGGCCACGCCCTTCGACCTGCTGCTGAGCGACATCGCGCTCGGCCCCGGCATGCGCGGCACGCGGCTGGCCGCCGAGGCGGTGCAACGCCAACCGCGGCTGGCGGTGCTGCTGATGTCGGGGTTCTCGGCCGAGCTGCTCGACGCCGACCGCGAAGCGCCGCCGGGCTGGGAGCTGTTGCGCAAGCCGTATTCACGCAGCGAACTCGCGCGGGCGATGGCGCGGGCGCTGTTGGCTGCGCGCGAGTGAACGACGTCTCTTCCTACTGAAGCATCGCGGGCGCCGGCGCCAGGCAGCGCTGCACGAAGGCCGAGAGCGCGCCCACGTCGGGAATCTGCACCTCGCGCCGGCCCTTGGTGGCAAAGCCGATGACCTTGTCGCGCGCCAGCCGCGAGAGTGCGCGGCTCACGCTTTCGAGCGTCATGCCCAGGTAGTTGCCGATTTCGGCGCGCGTCATGCGCAGCGTGATCTCGTCGGTGCGCATGCCGCGGTCGGCCAGCGACTCGGCCCAGTAGCGCAGGAAGTCGGCCACGCGCGCGTCGGCCGGCAAGGTGCACACCGACATCAGCGAATCGCGGTCGTGCGCGATCTCGCGGCTCATCGCGGCATGCAGCATCTGCAGCAACACGGGGTGCGTGGTGCAGGCGGCCAACAGCGATTCGTAGGGCACGACCCAGACCTCGCCAGTGTCCATCGCCACCGCGTCGCACACGTAGCGCTGGCCCGCGATGCCGTCGAAGCCCAGCCAGTCGCCGCGGAACTTCAGGCCCACCACCTGCTCGCGGCCGTCGGCCGAGAGATTCACGATCTTGAAGAAGCCCGAGTTCAGGATGTAGAGGTTGCCGAAGCGTTCGCCGGCCTGGTAGATCACGTCGCCCGTGTGCACCATGCGGCGCTGCGGTTGCAGCTGCTCGGCCAGCAGGCGCAGACGCTCGGCCGTGCGGCGGCCCGCGTCTTCCTTGTGCACCGCCGCCGGAGGCGGCCGAAGCGGGAGGATGGGGTTGGGGCGGGCACTCGTGAGCATGGGGATTCCTCGGCGTTCTGTCTGTCTTGTGTGGCGTTGCCTGCGATCAGGCGATGTCTCGATGCTAGGAAGCGCGAGGCCCCGCAGTGACAACGGCCCGCATCGGTGCGTAACGTCGGGTGAATGCTCTGTGTCCGGCGTGTAACAGCGGGGCGGTCCTTGATGTGCGTCAAGGCCAGCGCGGCCGGGGTGGCTAGCCTCCGCGAGACACATGTCGAACCTTGCCATGCACCCTTCCACCGCCGCGCTGTCGCCCCAGAGAGAGGCCAGCCTGCTGGGCCGCGCCCGGCTGCTCCAGCGCGCCGCGCTCGACGGCGCCGCGCCGCCGCGGCTGCTGCGCGGCAAGAACCTGGGCCTGCTCAGCGAGACCGGCGACAGCGCCGCGCTCGCCCTGCTGCGCCAGGCCGCCGAGGAACTGGGCGCGCAGGTCGCGACCATGCGCTCCAGCCTGTCGACCGACACGCCGGTGCAGGAGCTGCAGCACACGGCGCGCATGCTCGGTCGGCTCTACGACGCCGTGGCCTGCGAGGGCATCGACGCCGCGCTGGTGCGCCAGATCGGCCAGCACGCGGGCATTCCGGTGCACGACGGCGCAGCGGCCGACAGCCACCCCACGGCTGCGCTCGCGGGCCTGCTCGGCGAGCGCACGACGGCGACGGACAACCGGCGATTCGTGCTGCAGGCGTTGCTGATCGAGAGCATCGCCTGAGGAGTTAGCGCCTCAGCCGCACCAGTCAGCAATGCGGTGGCTCAGGTCCATCCACAGCGCTTGCAGCGCCACCGCCGCCAGCAACACCCCCGCCAGCCGCGCGCCCCAGGCCTGGCGCGTGCCGCTGTCGCCCCACCCGCGCAAGCGCTGCCACAGCCACGGCGCAGCGAGCAGCGACACGCTGCTGCCCGCCGCGAACAGCGCCATCGTCGAGGCACCTTGCAGCGGCCCGTTGCCCAGCGCGGCCAGCATGAGCGCCGAATAGAGCAAGCCGCAGGGCATGGCGACCCAGAGCGTGCCCGTGGCCAGCACGCCCAGCAGCGAGCCGCCGGCCATCGGCCGCAGCCGCGCTTCGAGCGCGCGCCCGGCACGCTGCGCCCACAGCGGCTGGCGGCCCGCGACGGCGAGCACCACGCCCCAGGCGAGCACGAACACATGCAGCATCACCCACAGCGGACGCCAGGCCGCGACCTGCGCGCTCGCTGCGCCCAGGCCGTGCAGGCTCGCGGCGGCGATGGCGCCGGCGGCGGCGTAGCTCGCCATGCGGCCGAGATGGAAGGCGACCTGTGCCATGGGATGCACGGCCTGCGAGGGCCCGCCCGCCGGCACGATGCGGATCACCGCCGTCGACACCGCGCCGCACATCGCCACGCAGTGCGGCCCGCCCGCGAGCCCCATCAACAGTGCGGCGCCGGCGAGTGCGGGGGATTCCATCGAATCAAACCACGCGCGAAAAGCGCGTGCGCGTCGCGGCGCAATAACGGTCGAACACCATCGCCACCGCACGCACGAGGAACCAGCCGGCCTCGGTGACCTCGATGGCGCGCGGCGACAGGCGCACCAGCCCCTGCTCAGCCATCGGCACCAGCGCAGCACGCTCGGGAGCGAAATAGTCCGCGAAGGCGATGCCGTGCGCGGCCTCGACCGCGTCGAAGTCCACGCGGCCCCGGCACATCAGCGCCATGATGACCTCGCGGCGCAGCAGGTCGTCGTCCGACAGCGCGAGCCCCTTGACCACGGGCAGGCGGCCCTGGTCGAGCAGCGCGTAGTAGTCCTCCAGCGTCTTCGCGTTCTGGCTGTAGGTCGCACCCACGCGGCCGATGGCCGACACGCCGAGCGCGACGAGGTCGCCGTCGGGCTGCGTGCTGTAGCCCTGGAAGTCGCGGTGCAGCCGGCCTTCGCGCTTGGCCACGGCCAGCGGGTCGTCGGGCAGCGCGAAGTGGTCCATGCCGATGTAGACATAGCCAGCCTCGCTGAGCGCCGCAATCGCGCGCCCGAGCATGCGCACGCGCGTGGGCGCGTCGGGCAGCTCGTCGGCCGCGATGCGCCGCTGCGGCTTGAAGCGCTCCGGCAGATGGGCGTAGGCATACAGCGCGATGCGGTCGGGCCGCAGTTCGCGGATCTGCGCGAGCGTGCGCTCGAACGAAGCATCGTTCTGGCGCGGCAGGCCGTAGATCAGATCGACGTTGATCGATTTGAAACCCAGTGCGCGCGCCGCGTCCATGAGCGCGAAGACCTGCGCCGCCGGCTGGATGCGGTGCACGGCCTGTTGCACGGCGGGGTCGAAGTCCTGCACGCCGAAGCTCAGGCGGTTGAAGCCGAGCGCGGCCAGCGCCGCGAGCCGCTGGGCATCGACGGTGCGCGGATCGATCTCGATCGACTGCTCGCCGCCCGGCACGAACGCGAACGCACGGCGCAGCAGGGCCACCAGCTCGCCCAGTTCCTCATCGTCGAGGAAGGTCGGCGTGCCGCCGCCCAGGTGCAGCTGGCCGACGGGCGCACCGGGCCCGAGCTGCGCGACCTGCAGCGCCACTTCGCGTGCGAGGTAGTCGAGGTACTGCCGCCCGCGCTCGCGGTGCTTCGTCACGACCTTGTTGCAGGCGCAGTAGTAGCACAGCGATTCGCAGAACGGGATGTGCACGTACAGCGACAGCGGCTCGCCGACCGTGTCCGCGTCGCGCCGCAAGTGCAGCGCCTGCGCGTAGTCGTCGGCACCGAAGGTCTCGACGAAGCGGTCGGCCGTGGGGTACGAGGTGTAGCGCGGGCCGGGCATGTCGAAGCGGCGCAGCAGCTCGACAGGCAACACGGACGGGGTCTCGGGAACGCAAGCCAGGGGCAGGCTCATGACGCAGTCTCTTTCTCGGACGGCAGCGCCAGCAGCGTGGTGCACGCGCTCGAGGCCGCCGCCATCAGCCAGAACACGAAGAAGGACACGGTGTAGATGCCCTGGCGCGACATGCGCAGCGCATCGGCGCCGCAGTACGAGTGGATCGGGTCGATCATCGCGAACACCAGCACCTCCATGCCGCAGGCCACGAGGAACGACGGCCACAGGATGCCGGCGATGCGGCGCATGGCACTCATGGGGCCGCCCTCCTGGGCACCGGCACATCGTCCTCGGGCGTCGCCGCGTGGTTGCGCCCGGCCTGCGCCGGCATGCGTTTCTTGTCGGCCAGCGTGCGATTGATCTCGATGCCTTCGCGGTAGTAGTCCTCCGACACCAGCACCTCGGGGGTGCGCAGCGCCAGCCACACGGTCGCGATGCTCGCGAGCACCACGGCCGCGGGCCCCGCGATCACCAGCCAGACCAGCGGGTAGCGCCACCAGGGGCCGGAGGTCGCGGACGCGTTCATCGGCAGGGCATCGTTCATGGAAAGACCTTTCAGCGCGGCACCAGGAAGACCGCTTTTTCGGAAACCTGCGCCGCGCCATCCGCCTGCCGGATGTCGAAGTGCACCGTGTGCGAGCCGGCCGGCGCGGCGCCGTAGGGCACCTGCAGCCGCACCGCGACCCAGCGCGCCTGCGCGGGCTCGACCTCGATGGCCTCGTCGGGCGAGGCCACGCTCAACCCCTCGATGCCGCGCGCGGCGATGCGGTAGTGCTGCGCGCGCTCGGTCGCGTTCATGATCTGCAGCCGGTAGACGTTCTCCAGCCGCCCGCCCTCGACGATGCGCGCCAGCGAGGCGCGGTCGCGCACCACGTCGACCTTCAGCGGCGTGCGCGCGACCAGGCTGGCGAGCAGGCCCGCCACCAGCAGCGCGAGCAATGCGGTGTAGACCAACACGCGCGGGCGCAGCACGCGGCGCCACAGCTGGCGGCGCGACCAGCCGGCCTCCATGCCGTTCTGCGTGTCGTAGCGGATCAGGCGCGGCGCGTAGCCCATCTTGTCCATCACGCTGTCGCAGGCGTCCACGCACAGGCCGCAGCCGATGCACTCGTACTGCAGGCCTTCGCGGATGTCGATGCCGGTGGGGCACACCTGCACGCACAGGCTGCAGTCGATGCAATCGCCCAAGGCGGCGCTGCGCGGGTCGACGTTCTTGCGGCGCGGCGCGCGCGGCTCGCCGCGCCGCGGGTCGTAGCTGACGATGAGCGTGTCGCGGTCGAACATCGCGCTCTGGAAGCGCGCGTAGGGGCACATGTACTTGCACACCTGCTCGCGCATGAAGCCGGCGTTGCCATAGGTGGCAACGCCGTAGAAGAACACCCAGAACACCTCCCACGAGCCCATCTGCGTCTGCAGGAAGGCCATGCCCAGCTCGCGGATGGGCGTGAAGTAGCCCACGAAGGTGAAGCCGGTCCACAGCGCGATGCCGATCCAGACGAGGTGCTTGAAGGCCTTCTTCACCAGCTTCTCGAGCGAGAACGCGCCGGCGTCGAGCCGGATGCGCGCGCTGCGGTTGCCTTCGATGCGCTGCTCCACCCACAGGAACATCTCGGTGTAGACGGTCTGCGGGCAGGCATAGCCGCACCACAGGCGGCCGGCCACGGCCGTGAAGAGAAAGAGGGAGAGCGCGCTGATCACCAGCAGGCCCGACAGGTAGATCAGGTCCTGCGGGTACAGCACCAGGCCGAAGATGTAGAAGCGCCGCGCGGCCAGGTCGAACAGCACCATCTGCCGCTCGCCCCATTCCACCCAGGGCATGCCGTAGAACACCAGCTGCGTGAGAAAGACCATGGCCCAGCGCCAGCGCGCGAACAGGCCCTGCACGCTGCGCGGGTAGATCTTCTTCGTCGCCTCGTACAGGCCGACCTCCGGCGCGGCGGCGGGCGGCGCACTGACGATCGGGATGACCGTCTTTCGCGTCATGGCGTCCCGGTCGCAGGGTTGGACATGCCCCACACGTAGGAGGCCAGCAGCTTGATCTGCGCCTCGGTCAGGCGGCCTTCCTGCGCGGGCATGGCGCTGTGCTTGCCCTCGTTGATGATCTGCACGATGGCGGCCTCGCCGTAGCCGTGCAGCCAGATGCGGTCGTTCAGGCGCGGGGCGCCCAGCGCCGGGTTGCCCACGCCGCCAATGCCGTGGCAGGCCGCGCAGGCGGCGAACTTGGGCTTGCCCAGGCCCGCGCGCAGCGAGTCGTGCGGCTCGCCCGACAGGCTCAGCACATAGTTGGCGACGTTCTTCACGTCGTCGGGCGTGCCGACCATGGCGGCGGCCGGCGGCATGGTGCCGATGCGACCCTTGGTGATCGATTCGACGATCTTTTCGGGCGTGCCGCCGTGCAGCCAGTCGGCATCGGTGAGGTTGGGAAAGCCCTTGCTGCCGCGCGCGTCGGAACCGTGGCACTGCGCGCAGTTGTTCATGAACAGGCGCTCGCCGATGGCGCGGGCCTGCGGGTCGCGCGCGACCTCCTCCAGGGGCATGGGCGCGTAGCGCGCGTACACCGGCGCCAGCGCCTGCGTGGCCTTGGCCACGTCCTGCTGGTACTCGGCGCGCGAGCTCCAGTCGTTCGTGCCGCGAAAGCTGCCCAGGCCCGGGAACACGGCCAGGTAGCCCAGCGAGAAGACGATGGTCAGCACGAACAGGCCCACCCACCACAGCGGCAGCGGGTTGTTGGCCTCGCGCAGGTCTTCGTCCCACACGTGGCCGGTGGTGTTGTCGGCGTCGGAGGGCACGCGCTTGCGCGCCGTGAGCCACAGGAGCAGCACGCAGCCCAGGATGCTCAGCAGCGAGGCCACTGCCACGTAGCTGGACCAGAAGTTACTAATGAAGTCGCTCATCGTGTGTGTCCCTTCAGTCCTGCTCGAACGGCAACCGGGCCGCTTCCGCGAAGCGCTGCGTGTTGCGGCGCGAACAGGCCCAGGCCACGATGCCGATGAAGACGACGAAGCAGGCGATGGTGGCGGCGATGCGCAGGGTGGTGATGTCGGTCATGGGGCGTTGCCTGTTCTTTCTTCTTACTTGAGCGCCAGGCCCAGCGACTGCAGGTAGGCCACGGTGGCGTCCATGTCGGTCTTGCCGGCGACCTCGTCGGCGGCCTTGGCAATCTCTTCGTCGGTGTAGGGCACGCCCACCGTGCGCAGCGCACGCATGCGGGTGGCGATGCTGCCGGCGTCGACCAGCCCCTTCTCTAGCCACGGGTAGGCCGGCATGTTCGACTCGGGCACGAGGTCGCGCGGGTTGTTCAGGTGGATGCGGTGCCACTCGTCGCTGTACTTGCCGCCCACGCGGTGCAGGTCGGGGCCGGTGCGCTTGCTGCCCCACTGGAAGGGGTGGTCGTACACGAACTCGCCGGCCACCGAGTAGTGGCCGTAGCGCAGCGTCTCCGAGCGGAAGGGGCGGATCATCTGCGAGTGACAGTTGTAGCAACCCTCGCGCAGGTACACGTCGCGGCCGGCCAGCTGCAGCGGCGTGAGCGGCTTCACGCCCTCCACGGCCTCGGTGGTCGACTTCTGGAAGAACAGCGGCACGATCTCCACGAGGCCGCCGATGGCCACCACCAGCAGGATCAGCACGATCATCAGCAGGTTGTTGGTCTCGACCTTCTCGTGCGTGAAGCCGGTGGCGGCGGGCGCGGAGTTCTGGTTGTCAGGTTCGTTCATCGTGCGTCCTCAAAGGCTTCAGGCGTGGGCGGCGGCAACGGCCGGGATCTCGGCGCGCACCGAGCGCCCGGTGATCACGGTCATCCAGACGTTCCAGGCCATGACCAGCATGCCGCCCAGGTAGAGCACGCCGCCGATCACGCGCACCAGGTAGTAGGGGAAGGTGGCCTTCACGCTCTCGACGAAGGTGTAGGTCAGCGTGCCGTCGGCATTGATCTCGCGCCACATGAGGCCCTGCATCACGCCGGCGATCCACATCGCGGCGATGTACAGCACGATGCCGATGGTGGCCATCCAGAAGTGCACGTCGATGGCGCGCACGCTGTACATGGCGAGGCGGCCGTACATGCGCGGGATCAGGTAGTACAGCGACCCCATGGTGATGAAGCCCACCCAGCCCAGCGCGCCGGAGTGCACGTGGCCCACGGTCCAGTCGGTGTAGTGGCTCAGGGCGTTGACGGTCTTGATGGACATCAGCGGGCCCTCGAAGGTCGACATGCCGTAGAACGACAGCGCGACGATCAAAAAGCGCAGGATCGGATCGGTGCGCAGCTTGTGCCAGGCGCCCGAGAGCGTCATCACGCCGTTGATCATGCCGCCCCAGCTGGGCGCAAGAAGGATGAGCGAGAACACCATGCCCAGCGACTGCGTCCAGTCGGGCAGCGCGGTGTAGTGCAGGTGGTGCGGGCCGGCCCACATGTAGGTGAAGATCAGCGCCCAGAAGTGCACGATCGACAGCCGGTACGAATACACCGGGCGCCCCGCCTGCTTGGGGATGTAGTAGTACATCATTCCCAGGAAGCCGGCCGTGAGGAAGAAGCCCACGGCGTTGTGGCCGTACCACCACTGCACCATCGCGTCCTGCACGCCGGCGTAGGCCGAGTAGCTCTTCATCCAGCCGGCCGGAATGGCCGCGCTGTTGACGATGTGCAGCAGCGCCACCGCGATGATGAAGGCGCCGTAGAACCAGTTGGCCACGTAGATGTGGCGCACCTTGCGCAGGCCGATGGTGCCGAAGAACACGATGGCGTAGGCCACCCAGACCACCGCGATCAGGATGTCGATGGGCCACTCGAGCTCGGCGTATTCCTTGCCGCTGGTGTAGCCCAGCGGCAGGCTGATGGCGGCGGCGACGATCACCAGCTGCCAGCCCCAGAACACGAACGAGGCCAGCGCCGGCGCGAACAGCCGCACCTGGCAGGTGCGCTGCACGACGTGGAAGCTCGTGGCCATGAGCGCGCAGCCACCGAAGGCGAAGATCACCGCGTTGGTGTGCAGCGGACGCAGGCGGCCGTAGCTGAGCCAGGGAATGCCGAGGTTGAGTTCGGGCCAGGTCAGCTGCGACGCGATGATCACGCCGACCAGCATGCCGACCACCCCCCAGACCACCGACATGAGTGCGAACTGCCGCACGACGGTGTCGTCGTAGATGGCCGCGGGAGGGTGCGTGGTCTGCTGCATCGTGGTGCCCGTAGATGTGGTTTGCGGGCAGTGTCTGCCCGCGTCGCCCGGGCAGGCTTGATGCAGATCAAGCCCGCTCCGTTCTCCACTGCGGCTTGTATCGACGGCGGCACACGAGCTCGAACGATGCCGAAGGCCGCGGAGCAGGCCGTGCCAGAACACCCGCGGAACTGGCTATGCCAGGCCGCAGGGTGTGCCCCCTGCAAGGGGGTTGGCGAAGCGACACGAAGTGCGCGTAGCCTGGGGGTTAGTCATTCTTCAGGATGCGGTCGCCTTCGACCTCGATGTCCTCGAACTGGCCGCGTTCGATGGCCCACCAAAGGCCTCCGAGGATCGCCAGGACAAGCACCACCGACAGCGGCACGAGCAGGAACAGCACGTCCATCAGGCCACCGCCGCTTTCCCTGGTGCAGCGAGCCGCGCCGCGTTGAGCACCACCAACAGCGAGCTCGCCGCCATGCCCAGCCCCGCGAGCCACGGCGGCAGCCAGCCGGCCACGGCCAGCGGCACGCACACGGCGTTGTAGGCCGCGGCCCAGAACAGGTTCTGGCGCACCACGCGCAGCGTGCGGCGCGCCTGCGCCACGGCCGCGGGAATGGCCTGCAGCGCATCGCCGAGCACCACGAAGTCGGCCCGCGCGCGCGACAGCGGCACGGCGTGGCCGAAGGCGAACGAGGCGTTGGCGCGCGCCAGGCTCGGGCCGTCGTTCAGCCCGTCGCCGACCATCGCCACCTCGCGCCCGGCCGCCTGCAATTGCCACAGCACCTCGAGCTTGTCTTCCGGTGCGCAGTCGCCCTGCACCGCCGCGATGCCGGCCTGCGCGCCGATGGCACGCGCCGCGTTCTCGCGGTCGCCCGAGAGCAGCCGCACCGACAGGCCCTGCGCCTGCAGCGCCGCCACGGCCTGCGTGGCGTCGGGGCGCAGCTCCTCGGCGAGCACGAAGCTGGCGAGCCAGCCTTCGTCGTCGCTCAGGTGGATCTGCGCCGCATCGACCTGCAGCGGCGGCACCTCGCAGAAGGCCGCCGAACCCAGGCGCACGGGGCGCGCGCCGTGGTCGTCCACCGCATCGCGCCGGTGCAGCGAGGCCGCCACGCCCTGCCCCACCGT
This sequence comes from Variovorax sp. FW305-3-2-15-B-LB1, assembly GCF_058787635.1. NCBI lineage: Bacteria > Pseudomonadati > Pseudomonadota > Betaproteobacteria > Burkholderiales > Comamonadaceae > Variovorax > Variovorax sp. FW305-3-2-15-B-LB1. Next base: position 38,343 of record NZ_JBYSZY010000055.1, read on the forward strand.
CTCGCGCAGCTGCGTCGCCGACCAGGCCGGCGGCGCACGGAACTGCGCCTGCCAGGCGTTCACGAGCGCGCGCGCCGCCGGGTGCAGCGACAGCGCGGCGAGCGCCGCGCCGATCTCCAGCGCGTCGCCCGGGCGCAGGCCTTGGCGGCAGTACACGCGCTCCAGGCGCGGCGTGTCGCCCGTGAGCGTGCCGGTCTTGTCGAACACCACGGTGTCGACGCCGGCCAATGCTTCGAGCGCCTGCAGGTTCGAGGTGAGCACGCCGCCGCGCGCCAGCGCACCTGCGCTCGCGAGCATCGCGGCCGGCGTGGCGAGCGACAACGCGCACGGGCAGGTGACGATCAGCACCGCCACCGCGACCATCAGCGCCTTGCCGGGATCGACCGCCCACCACAGCGCGCCCGCGCCGAACGCGCAGGCCAGCACCGCGATGAGAAAGGGCCGCGCCACGCGGTCGGCGAGCCGAGCCAGGCGCGGCTTGTCGAGCGCGGCGTTTTCCATGAGCCGCACGATCTGCGCGAAGCGCGTGCCCTCGCCCACCGAAGCGATGCGCACCTGCACCACGGCCGAGAGGTTGTGGCTGCCCGCGAGCACGCGGTCGCCGCAGGGGCGCGGCACGGGGCGCGACTCGCCGGTGAGCAGCGCCTCGTCGGCGGTGGTGTCGCCGTCGATCACCGTGCCGTCGGCCGGGAAGGCCTCGCCGGGGCGCACGCGCACCACGTCGCCCGCGCCGAGCCGGCGCACCGCCACGCGCGTCCATTCGCTGTCGGACCCGAGGCGCTCCACGCTGTCGGGCAGCCGGTGCATCAGCGCCTCGAGCGCGCCGGCCGTGCGGTCGCGCAGCCGTGCCTCGAGCCAGCGGCCGGTGAGCAGGAAGAAGACGAACATCGTCAGCGAGTCGAAGTAGACCTCGTGCCCCAGCGGCCCCGTGGGGTCGAAGGTGGCGGCCGTGCTCACCACGAAGGTGATGACCACGCCGAAGGTCACGGGCAGGTCCATGCCGACACGGCCGATGCGCAGGTCGCGCCAGGCGCTGCGAAAGAAGGGCCCGCACGAGAACAGCACCACGGGCAGGCTGAGCACCCACGAGGCCCAGCGCAGCAGCTGCGCCGCATCGGCCGTCATGTCGCCGGGGCGCGCGACGTAGGCCGGGTAGGCGTACATCATCACCTGCATCATGCAAAAGCCCGCGACCAGCCAGCGCCACAGCGCCATGCGCAACTCGCGCGTGCGCGTCTCGCGCGCGCTGCGGCTGCCGGCCGGCAGCAAGGGGTAGCCCGCGCGCGCGCTGGCCTCGAACCAGCGCGAAGGCCGCGTGGCCGTGGCCGACCACACGACGCGCGCGCGCCGGCTCGCGGCATTCACCTGCACCTCGGCCACGCCGGGCACCTGCGCCAGTGCGGCCTCGACGGTGAAGGCGCAGCCCGCGCAGTGCATGCCCTCGACGGCCACCTGCGATTCCCAGCGGCCCGAGCCCGCCTCCAGCGGGCGGCCGAACGCGGCCCACTCGGCGGGGTCGTCGAGCAACTGCCAGGCGTCGGCGCGGGCGTCGGCCCCCGCAGACGACGGAACGGACGGAAACGGCGCGAGCGCGGCGGAAGCTTGCATCGGGGCAGGCTAAGGGCCTTGCCGATGCAAGCGTTTGATCTGCATCAAGGTTCGTTGCGGCGGCCGGGGCCGCGCAGGACCGTCAGTCCGCCAGTCAAGCGGGCGTCTTCGCGAGCTCCACCGGCGGCGTGCCGGCCTTGAACATGCTCGCCAGCTGCTTGCGCAGTTCGGGCGTGTCGGTGTGGCCGTGCACGGCCACGGCGTGCTGGACGGCGGCATCGAGCAGTTCGCCTTCGGAGTCGGCGCAGAGCGCGACACTGCAGTTCATCGTGCTTGGGTACTCGCGGCAGTCGATGTATTGGCGGGACATGGCGCCTCCTTTGTCCTTACGGACGTGCTTCGAAGATCAGGTTGAAAGGCGTCTCGCTGGCGCGGCGGAAATGCGAGAAGCCGCCCTGCGAGACGACGTCGCGCAGGCGCGCTTCACCGGCCTGCGCCCCCAGGCACAGGCCCACTTCCTGCGAACGCGAGGCCGGCGTGCAGATGAAGCTGGAGGCCGAATAGAACACGCGCCCCACCGGGTTGATGTTGTCCTCCAGCCGGTCATTGGCAAAGGGCTCGACGATCATCCACGTGCCCTGCGGCTTGAGGGTGCGCCGCACATGCGCCGCTGCACCGACGGGGTCGCCCATGTCGTGCAGGCAGTCGAAGACGGCGACGAGGTCGTAGTCTTCGCCGGGGAAATCCTTGGCGCTCGCGACCTCGAAGCGCAGGCGCTTTTCATCGTCGACGCCGGCCTTGCGCGCGGTTTCGCGGGCGCGTTCGATCGACGGCGCGTGGTAGTCGAAGCCGACGAAGCTGGATTGGGGATAGGCCTGTGCCATCAGCAGCGTCGAGGCACCGTGCCCGCAGCCCACGTCGGCCACGCGCGCGCCGCTTTTCAGCAAGGGCTCAATGCCTTCGAGCGCCGGAATCCACTGGCTCACCAGGTTGGCCGCGTAGCCGGGCCGGAAGAAGCGCTCGGTGCCATGGAACAGGGCCACGTCGTGCTCGTGCCAGCCGATGCCCAGGCCCGTGCGCATGGCCTGGACCATCTTGGGAATGATCTTGAACTGCGCCACGGCGATCTGGAACGCGCCGGGCACGAAGGCCGGGCTGCCTTCCTCGGCCAGAGCGAAGGCCTGTTCCTCCGTCAGCGAGAACAGCTCGCCTTTGGGGTCGTACTCGACGTAGCCGCTGGCGGCCTGGGCCGAGAGCCATTCGCGCAGGTAGCGCGGATCGGTCTCGGTGCGGCGGGCGAGCTGCTCCGCGGTGGCGGGGCCTTCGGCCAGCGCCTTGTACAGGCCGAGCTGGTCGCCGACGACGATGGTGGCCGCGTGCATCACGGCCCCGATGTCGTGGACGAAGTTACCCATGAACGCGTTAAGCCGTGTTTCGTCGATGGCCATGTGTATCCCCTTCGTCGACAAGCGACTGGCGCGCCCGCTGCCTGCCTATACTGAATTCGAGGCAAAGGGCCTGCGAGCATCCTGTCTCTCGATGCATGCGGGCGCCATACGCAGCAATGCGTATGCACCGTGAAAGGGCATGCCATGACGCACCTGTCGCGCAACGATTGGGCGAGCGCACTTCGCCTGCTGGACAAACTGGAGTCCGGCCATGTGCCCGTGCGGCATCGCAGCGCCGACGCGCATCCCACGCGCACCACCCGCCGCATCGCCAAGGCGCCGGGCCGGCGCGAGTTGCGCCGCGCCGCGCAGCAGGCCGACTACTGCCGGCGCGTGGGGCTGGAGCATGCGATGGCGGTGGCCTTCCTGTACCGGCTGGCCTGCCGCGCTCCTGTGCCGTTGCCGGATGCGCAGCCGGCCGGCCTCACGCCGCGCGAGGGCGATGTCATGCACTGGCTCTCGCAGGGCAAGACCGACGCCGAGATCGCCGCCCTGCTGACGATCAGCCCCCGCACCGTGCACAAGCACCTGGAGCATGTCTACGTGAAGCTGGGCGTGGAGACGCGCACGGCCGCCGTGATGCGCGCGCTCGCCATGGGCCGATCTGTCTGAAGAAGAGAGACCGGCTCCTTCCCCCTACTCGATGCGGAAGACGAACTCCTGCGTCGCCAGCACCTCCGCATCGCCCGTGGTCTGGCATTCGTAGCGCATCACCGCGGCGCGCACGGCCGAGTGGTACACGCGCGGCCCCGACAGGAAGCGCACCTCCTGCACATGGCCGCCCTTGATGCGCACCTCGGCCTTGACCACGCCGCCGATGCCTTCGTCCATCGCCTTGCGCGGCATCTCGGGCTTGACCTGCCGCGGGCAGGCCACCGCGATGTCGGTGGTGGTCGCCTTCGGCGGGGCCGGCGGCGCGGGGGGCGCCGGCGGTGCGGCGGGCGGCGGCGGCACGGGCTCGGTGTTCTGCACGGCAGTGATCACGGGCGCCGAGGTGACGGGCGGCGTCACGGCCGGCGGCGGCACATAGGCCGGGCGCGGCGGCGGCGGGGCCTTGGGCGTTTCCTGGCGAACGATCTTCTTCGGCGGCGGGGGCGGCGGT